>JBAXOG010000021.1:0-41500 GCA_037133395.1 bacterium
GTCCTTGTAATCTGTGCTCTTGCCACGTATCTATCGAGGGCAAAACGTTCGAAGAAATGCTCATAAAATACCATCGACAGGCAGGAATGAGACATGTTACACTTTCGCCTTTATCGACATGGCGAAATTGAAGTTATGAAGGCTGTTTCAACACATATCCAGATTTTTTATTTTTTATTTATCATGGTTTTGCCAGCGATTGCTGAAAATGCTCCGTCCAAATGGCCAGGCGTGGATGAGGTGGTCATAGAAGATCTCGCAAAGAAAGCCGGACGACCTGCGCATGAACCCTTCATCAATGTCGCTCAAGGCGATCTCTTGTTATTCTTTTTTCTTGTCGCCGGGGCAGTCGGAGGATTTATTGCAGGTTATGCCTATCGAAAATTGGTTTCTACCTCCGCGGATGGGAAAAAATCATGAAGCAGACCTTCAATCTGTTTTCCGACTATTTCTCACGACGTGACAACTGGGTACATCGATTGGATGTGCGCGTGAAGATGGGCATTGCCGCTACGCTGTTTGGCGTTGTACTTGCTTCTTCACGATGTGAATTGCCGATGGCGCTTTTTGGAGGTACATGGATAGGGCTATGCCTGTTGCGTATTCCGCTCCGGATTTTGGTTGCCCGTTTTTTTCCACCCATGGTGATCGCGGGGGTGCTTCTGTTGGCTCATGCCTTGACAACGGGGCAAGCTCCTGCCTATAAGGTTGTTCTGGGCACGTGGACATTGATTGTGAAACAGGAAGGAATCGCAGTGGGGATGTTACAGGCTAGTCGCATCCTTGGCGCAGTTGGTGTGCTACTACTCTTGAGTTCTGTCGCGCCGGCGCATGAACTCTTTTTGGGATTGAGATGGTGTAGGTTCCCGAAAATTTGGGTTGAAATTGCTTTATTGTTGTACCGTTACTTGTTTGTTTGTCTTGATGAGGCATCTGAGTTGGTGGATGCTCAACGCATTCGGCTGGGATATGGACGGCTACGTACCGCAGTCTCCTCCGCTGGTAGCCTGATTGGTACGGTCATGATCAGATCTATTGAGCAAAGTGCACGTACGCATGAAGCCATGGTGGCTCGTGGCTACACGGGTGACTACCCATTTGGACAAATGAGTCCCATGATGAAGAGAGACTATCTCGTGCTCGTTGTATCCGTGTGTGTGATCATCCTGATTTATGTGTACGTGGAAAAGGTTCTTGTCGTATGGTAACAGAAAAAAAGATAGCCTTGTTGAATTGTCAAGGTGTGACATATTGTTACGAAGATGGATTTCATGCCTTATCAGGAATTGATTTTTATGCAGAAAAGGGCGAGTTTGTTGCGTTGCTGGCATCAAATGGTTCGGGGAAGACAACGCTCCTAAAGGTTCTGGCAGGTCTGTTGCCTGTACAAAAAGGGTGCGTCTCTATTGACGGCCAAGATATTCGGAAGATGCGAAGTCTGGAGTTGTATAGCCGCATTGGGATCTTGATGCAAAACCCCAAGGATCAGCTTTTTGGTGCGACAGTGTTCGAGGATGTCGCCTTTGGTCCGCGGAATCAGGGGTTGTCTGACGCGAATGTCTGTCTGTGCGTACAGGAGGCATTGGAGTTGGTTGGCGTGTCGGATTTTGTGAATCGCGCTATTCATCACTTGAGCTTTGGTGAACAGAAGCGTGTGGCACTTGCTGGGCTTCTGGCCATGAAACCGACCATCCTTTTGTTGGACGAAGTGACGGCGGGGCTCGATCCTGTGGGCGAGACGCACATTGTTCAAATCTTAAAACGTCTCAGCCATGAACAGAAGATGACGGTCGTTTTCGCAACGCATTCAGTAGATTTGTTGCCCTTGATTGCGGATCGTATTTATGTGCTCAATCGCGGACGGGTTATTACATGCGAGACACCGGAAAAACTATTTGATGACCAGGAGAAACTGAAGCAAGTCGGACTACGGTTGCCCTATATTTCCAGTCTGTTTCATGCGCTACGCGCGCATGATGGCTTGCCGATTCGTGAACTTCCCCTTACAGTCCAAGCTGCCCGCGAAGAAGTGTTGGCATGGTTGCCCGATGATGTTTGGCAGAAAAATAAATAAAGGAATTGCTTTGTTTTTCTAGGCATTCCCTGACATTCATGGGTCCAGTGTGTCACTGAACAACACTACGCATTTTGAGTTGGATATCGGGCATTTTTGCATATCTGTCCCATTGTGGCATGGATGCCCAGGTTGTAACAATGAAGCCATCCGCCCAGAGTTGAATGATCACGCCCTTGAGCTTGGATCCGGATGAGCTATCGGAAAATTCTGAGACAGGTTTGGATTCCACGGTGGTTGAAAACCCTTTTCCTTGTTGCAAACTAATATTTTCAGTAACGACATCGGCAATAGCGTCCCCTTCTAAGTCAGCGGCAATGAAATAAGCCTTGAGAGTCATTTGTTTTTGTCGGATCTTGATGAGACGTAAGTCAACGGTATAGGATAAAACACGTGTCTTGCCGTAAGCGCTTGACGATCCTTTCTGGGTCTTGGGTCTGCAAGACATGAAAACGCTTGCCTTATCCGTTGCCCCTTCGACTTTTGAAGGATTGGGGCTTGAAGTGACTACAGGCTCTGTCGCGTCAGAATGGATGTCGATGCTTTTGCCTTGAATCTGCCCACTACGTATGAGAGTACTATAAAGTGGATGTCTTGTCATTCGGATAGGAAAGACATCGATACTACTGACCGTACAATCTTTTGGAAGTTCATAAATGGAACAAAACTGTTTTCTGAGCCCTGGTGGAAGCAGGTCTTTTTCTGCCGAAAGCAGCCCGCTAGGAATGTATTCACTTGCATTATTCTCGCGGGCAGATAAGGGATAAAACTTTCTGGTTTTTGTATCCGTGATAATAGGAATGGGAACGGTTAGCGGTCCTTGCATGTTGTTTTCAACAGAGTATGTGAGAAAATAAAACATTCCCTCCGTCTTTAAAGGCGAATATTCATCTGTTTTCGCCTTGAGCATGCCGCTGGCGGAATCTAACGAATCAATGGTCCATGTCGAGTCGGGCATCATCTCGTGTTTTTGCCGATTGGGCATACTCACCCTTAAAAAAACGTGATCGTTTATTTTGGGACGAGTGGATGCTCCGAGTTCTTTAACTGATGGCACTACCAGGTTGAGATCTATAAGCAAGGTGACCTCCACAACTTTCCCTGTATGAGTTGAGTTTTCAAAAAGGTCATCTCCCCCTGGAGCAGAAGGCGTTGTCGCCTTGTTTGCTTCTCTGGGTTCGGTCACTGCGCCGAAAGATATAGCATTGACATAATCGACATCCGCTTCTGAGAGGGCCTCTAATTTAGCCTTGAAGATATCCCCGTTAGGCTTCTTGATCATGACCACCCCGGATTCCACCCCAGACAAAGCCCCCTGAAGGGTTAACCCCTGTTTGGAGGTCCACGTTCTTGAGGGTTCTTCGGCCAAGAGGAAAGTGGTTAAAATAAGGCTTATCACTATAAATTGTAATTTCATTAAGGTGTATTAAAACATAAGATACATTGTATTCATAAGTTTTATAATAGCATTTCATCACGATAATTGTCACGGGGTATTTTTTCTTGTTTTTTTTGAGGGGACATCTTGCTAATATACTTCATTTATGGAACAACAGGTGGGTTATTTAAGTGGCGTAGAGGGCTTGCCAGTCAATGCGTGTCAGTTGCGCGAGGGGTTTACTACAGGTGCCTGTGCGGCTGCGGCTGTTAAAGCTTCGCTGATGACATGGGTGGATGCCGATGTTCGAGCAGATAGTGTCGACATCCCGTTTCCCAGTGGCGAGCGTTTTTCTTTTCCCATCGAATGGATTAATCGGTGCGATAGGTATGCGGAAGCGGCTGTCCGAAAAGATGCAGGCGATGACCCGGATATCACGCAGGGCGTCTTGATTGTTGCTCGCGTGGCATGGTGTGCAGGACATGACATCGTGTTCGAAGCAGGTGCCGGCGTCGGTCGTGTAACAAAGCCGGGTCTGTCAATCCCGCCTGGCGAGCCAGCCATAAATCCAGGTCCGCGAAACATGATGCGTGCGGCGATCAGGGAAGTCTCAGACAGGGGTGTATGCGTGACGGTATCGATCCCAGGGGGAGAGGAGTTGGCAAACAAGACCTTTAATCCTCGGCTGGGTATTGTCGGTGGGCTTTCCGTGCTCGGAACAACCGGACGTGTCCGCCCCTTTAGTTGTCAGGCGATTCGCTGTTCTGTGGCCTGCGAACTGGATGTGGCAAAGGCTGCTGGAATTACACATCCTGTGCTGGTGCCCGGGCATATCGGTGAACGTTCCGCTAGACGCCATTTAAAGCTGAGCGAAGACCAGTTGATTGAGGTTGGAAATGAATGGGGTTTTGTGCTCGAAGGGCTGCTCAAATACAATTTTGAACATGTGCTTCTATGGGGACATCCGGGTAAATTGGCAAAGTTGGCTGGCGAGGAATGGGATACGCATTCGTCTCGATCTCGATCTGCAATAGAGATTATACGTGAATACCTTCAATGTGGCGCAGACATTCGTGTCTGTGCAAATGAGGCAGTGACGGCTGAAGGTTTTTTTGAACAATTAGAGGAGTTTACTCAGAAGAGCATAGCGAATAGGTTGAGTCAAGTAATCGCTGAGGCGGCACAGTCCACGTATGTTGGTTGTGGTCGATTGAGTGTGGCATTGGTTAATCTTGCTGGCGACTTGTTGGGATCTTATGGAGGACTTGAAAAATGGAGGTAAAGGCTATTAAACAACTCACGATCATTGGATGTGGGCCAGGTGCGGTTGAATACATGACCGAGGCGGGACGAAAAGGGATTACGCAGGCGGATGTAGCAGCTGGATCAGTGCACTTACTGAAACTGTATGCCACAGAAGGGAAAACGCGCCTGCCGATTGCATCAGACATTGAAGGCGCATTAGAGGCTATTGATATCTACTTGAAGGAGGGTAAGCGTGTTGCCGTGTTAGTCAGTGGCGATCCCGGACTCTGCAGTTTGGCGACGCCTGTTATTCAGCGCTTTGGCAGGGACGCGTGTGACGTGATCCCAGGGATCAGTTCAATCCAGCTTCTGTTTGCACGTTTGGGACTTGATTGGATGGATGCACGCATTTTTTCTGCCCATAAGAACTTGCCAGAAGTGGATGCAAAAGAGTTGAAAAGCATTAAAACGCTTGTCATACTTTGTGGTCATCATGTGTCGCAACAATGGGTTATCGAGTTGTATTTGTCGCTAGGGCAGGGTCATAAGCTTATTGTTTGTCAGGATCTCTCCCTGCCGACAGAACGGATTGACGAGGTTAACGGCGAAATGTTCAGCAAAATGGAGCTTTCTTCGCGAACGATTGTGGTGATAAAATCATCTTAAAACGAAAGAACTGAGATGGGTAAAAAAGGAACACTGTTTGGGATCGGGATCGGGCCAGGGGATTCAGACTTGGTCACCGTCAAGGGAGCTAAGCTCTTGGCGATGTGCAAGCATGTTGTCGTGCCGAAGGCATCCGAGTCTTCAGACAGCGTCGCCTTACGGATTATCCAGCCACACTTGAATCTTGCTGCCCAGGTCCATGAGCGTGTTTTCCCCATGACCGTTAAACAAGATGAGTTGATGGCAAAATGGGATGAATCGGCTTGCTATGTTCATGCCCTACTTTCTAAGGGCGAGGATGTTTGCTTCCCGACATTGGGAGACACGTTTCTCTATTCGACCTATATCTATCTTGTGCAGGCGTTGCAGGCGATTGATTCACATGCGCGCATTGTGACCGTCCCAGGTGTTACGGCGTTTAGCGCGGTTGCGGCGATGACACGCTTTCCTGTCGGGGTCGGAAAGCATCCAGTCACTATTGTGCCGTCTGCAGATGATCTGTCGACCTTAGATGCCGCATTGCAGACGAATGGAACGGTTGTCATCATGAAGGTCGGCAAACGGTTAGACGCGATCCTTGATAGGCTTGAAGAGCGAAAGTTGCTGGAGAAAAGCGTTTTCGCCGCGCATGTCGGCATGGCGGATGAACGCATTGAAACGGATCTACGAAAATTGCGCGGATGCGGTGAAACGACGGGGTATCTTTCTATTATTCTGGTGGATGCAAGTAGAGACTAAGTGAAATGAAAGTTTATTTTGTGGGCGCTGGCCCGGGAAATCCAGAGTTGCTGACTGTGAAGGCGATGCGGTTGCTGCAGGGCTGTAAGATCTGTATCTATGCAGGTTCATTGGTGAGTCCAGATGTCATTGCGTGTATTTCGCCGACAGCGGAGAAGTATGATTCCGCAACGTTGTCGCATCCGGAAGTGATGGCTTTATTCAAAGATGCTCAGCAACGAGGATATGATGTAATCCGCCTGCATACGGGCGATCCATCCATCTATGGAGCAATAGGCGAGCAGATCATTGATTTGGAGAAGCTCGGCATTGCGTATGAAGTTATTCCAGGGGTCAGCGCGTTCCAGGCTTCCGCAGCAGCACTGGGATGGGAACTCACGGTTCCGGAGGTCGCGCAAAGCATTGTGCTAACGCGTACCCCTGGACGCACACCCATGCCTGAAGCGGAAGGGCTTGAAAATTTTGCAAAGACTGGTGCGACGCTTTGTGTCTTCCTCTCCGCTCATGCCATAGCAGCACATGCGCCTCTGCTGGCTAAGTATTACGGGGATGATTGTCCTACTGCGGTTGTCTTCCATGCCTCCTGGCCAGACCAAAAGATCGTCCAAGGCACGTTGGCCGACATTGGCGAGAAGATCCGTACCGAAGGCATTGAAAAGACCGCGCTCTTCATCGTCCGACGCGCCTCGACAGGTGCCCAGTCCCGCCTCTATGCGCCTGAGTTTGCTCATGGGTACAGAGAAGCCAAGAATGATTGATATCATTACACTTTCTGAGTTAGGATGTCGCGTGGCGAAGCGCTTGCAGGGCGCGTTGCCGAATAGTGTCATTCATGTTCAGGATAAGGCAGTAGAAACATGCGCGAATGCGCGAATGTTCGAATGCGCGCATATGAAGGCTTTTTTGCGGACGTCTGATTTGATCGCGGAATGTTTTAATACTACGGAAGGTATTGTTTTCATTGGTCCGTGCGGCATAATGGTTCGTGCGCTTGCGCCGCTAATCAAAAGCAAACTCTCGGATCCGCCGATTGTGGTGGTGGATGTTATGGGGCGCTATGCCGTGAGCCTCTTGAGCGGACATGAAGGCGGGGCGAATGACTTGACCTTGCGGGTGGCGAATATCATCGGTGCCGAGCCTGTGATCACCACAACCAGCGATGCTGAAAAAAATCTGATTGTCGGTGTGGGATGTCGCAAGGATGCGCCTGTTGAGGCGATTGTGGAGGCGATCCGTTTCGCCTTGGAGACTGCGCATGTGAGCATCGATGATGTGCGCTTGCTGGCCAGTGCAGATATCAAGGCTGAGGAGCCAGGCCTTTTGGAGGCATCCAAACAGTTGGGCATTCCTTTACGATTGATCGCATCCGATGAAATCCGAGCCTGTACGCGTGAATTTGCGCCCACGCCTCTGGCTCAGGAAAAGGTGAATTTGCCCGCAGTTGCAGAGCCAGTTGCGCTCTTGGCGGGAAGGAGGACACAATTAATTCAGAATCGAATCAACCGGAACGGTGTGACCGTGGCAATTGCCCGGGAAAGCTCTTTGTAGTCGGTATTGGCCCCGGTAACGTCCTTGACCGTACCCCGCGTGCGGAACAGGCGATACGTGCGAGCCGTGTCATTGCCGGGTATTCTCCCTATTTGGCCTCCATCGCCGACTTGACCGAAGGGAAAGTTTGCGTTTCGACTGGCATGACCCGTGAAGAGGAGCGTGTCAAAGCCGCTATTGAGCATGCGCAGAAGGGTGAAATTGTTGCCATCATTTCCTCCGGGGATGCTGGTGTCTATGGTATGGCGGGCCTTGCGATTGAGATGGCGCATCATCTTGCACCTGGACTCTCAATCGAGATCATCCCTGGTATTTCAGCCGCGAATTCCGCAGCCGCAGGGCTGGGTGCGCCGCTCATGCTGGACTATGCCGTGATCAGCCTCAGCGACTTACTGGTCTCCTGGGAACAGATTCGCGGACGCTTAGAAGCTGTCGCTGCAGCAGATATGGTCGTCGCGCTTTACAATCCGCGTTCAACCAAGCGCGTGACCCAATTGGAAGAGGCCGTCGCCATCTTCCTGATGCATCGTCCAGCCTCAACGCCTGTCGGCATTGGAACAGCCATATCGTCGCCAGACCAGCACCTTGTTATGACGGATCTTGGTTCCCTTCTTGTTCAGAACGTGAACATGCGAAGTATTGTTATCATCGGTAATACCCAGTCAAAAGTCATTGACGGTCATTTCGTCACCCCCCGTGGATATCAGCTATGACATTATTGCTTGGTGGAACAAGTGAGACAGTGCAGATCGCACAGGCGTTGGTGACTCAAGGCCATGAGGTGCTTTTGTCAACTGCCACAACAATGCCGCTTCGCGGGCAACTCCCTGCGGGCGTGCGCACACGCAATGGCATGCTGGATGAGCAGGGGATTGTGAATCTGCTCCAAGATGAGAAGATCACGGCGGTGGTTGATGCGACGCATCCATATGCTGCGGCGGTCAGTCAGAACGCTTGGAAGGCCTGCCAGACATTGGGTGTCCGATATCTGGCGTATGAGAGGCCGGGCACGTTCGCGGATGGCGTCCGGCGCGTCCCCGATCATCAGGCCGGCGCTGTACTCGCCTTCTCGTTTGGGAAGCCTGTATTGCTGACGATTGGCGTGCGCAACCTTTCGCCCTATATTGCTGAAGCGCGCAAGCATAGCAGTACGATGCGGGCTCGTGTGCTGAATCATCCGGATTCCGTTATGGCCTGTCATGATGCGGGATT
The DNA here is from genome assembly GCA_037133395.1 of bacterium. GTDB lineage: Bacteria > Verrucomicrobiota > Kiritimatiellia > RFP12 > UBA1067 > CAIZQW01. The sequence continues at coordinate 8,862 of JBAXOG010000021.1, forward strand.
GAGCGACAGTGAAATTTTGTGTGCCGATGGCCCGTTCACGGTTGAAGAAAACATTAAGCACCTTAAATCGTTCGGTGTCTTGGTGACCAAGGACAGTGGTGAGGCTGGGGGTGTGGACACCAAATTGGAGGCGGCTCGCCAGTGCGGGTGCGAGGTGGTGGTTATTGAACGGCCCGCGCGGCCCGCGCAGGGTTATACGTCCATCGACGCTCTCCTTGCCGCGTTACGCTTTTAAAAAGGCTTTAACAGCTTTCAGCATGGTCTTGCGTGCTTGTGGAAGTGGTTGATAGATCGTACATCCTGCGGCACGCGGATGACCACCGCCATCGAATTGTTTGGCGAGCTCGAAGGCGTTCAGCGGTTCATGAGTACGAATACTGACCCGCGTCTCGTTTTTGTTATTCTTGCTGCCATAAAAGAATAAAGCAATGCGATTGCCTGCGATATATCGAGGAATGTCAATGATATCTTCGGCGTCCGCTTTGGTTCCGTTTGTTTCTGCAAGGTCTTTCCCCGATAAAGACAAGTAAGCGATTTGACCATTCTTAAGCACGTTAAACGTTCGGAACGCGCGTTTTTTCAATTCGATATTGGTGACCGAAAAAGAGGCGTATAACTTGTCGTTGATAAAGGAGGTTCTGACTCCATAGCGAAGGAGATCAGCTCCACATAAAAGTGTACTGGACTTGGTCATATCATACGCAAAGCGTCCGGTGTCCGTCACAACCGCAACCCAAAGCGCTTCAGCAGCGATGTCATCAAGCTCCCACTTTGCGGCTTGGGCGAGGTGCCAGATCATTTCCCCAGTGGAAGAGGCTTTACCATCAATCCAGTTATACGCTCCAAAGCGCGTGTTGGTGATATGGTGGTCGATGCAGATGACGGTGCATTTTTTAGCGATCGCCTGAACTTCGTCGGGTAGCCGATCAATGGAGCCAGAATCGAGCGTGATCAGCAGATCATGTTTCCGTAGAGGTGCATCCTTGGGGGAGACGAGTAATTCGATCCCTCTTAAAAATCCCGGTCCACCGAGCCCCTGCTGTTCAGCAACAGCAACTGTTCGAATGCTTTCCCGGTTCAGTAAGTGTGCCAAGGCGATCATGCTACCCAACGAATCGCCATCCGGGCGGACATGTCCAGAAATCAGCACGGATTTGGCCTTGCGGATCACTTTTAATATTTCAGGGATTGTATTCGTCTTTGTCTTTTTTAGGATCGTCTTCATGCCATCTTTCATTTTGAGGGGAACACAACGCGAAAACCTGTTTCAAAGGGTTCTGCGCGAATGCCGGGCCACTTGGCCCCAAGCTCTTTGAGGGCTGCATTCAGTTCCGCTTGTAGTTCCTCTTTTTTCACACCCGAGTTCCGTTTGGGTTCAACATAGAGGACAGGTTTGTGCTCTTCCGCAGCGCCGGAGGCGATAATCAAAGACGCGCGCGTTCCGCGGATCATTGAGAATTCAGGCTCTTCGACAACAGCAGGGTTGTCAGGAGTCCCCTTCTCTTTTTCACCAAAGACTTTTGAATAATTCATCAAAGCAATGCGTGCTTGGGCTGGACCATTTATTTTCTCGGGTGTAACACAACCCGTGAGGTGGCTGAAAAAAAGAATAGCAAAAAACAATACGATGATGTGTGTTCGAATCTTCATGTGGTTCCCTCCCTGTTTGCTTAAATGGCCCAACCTGCTTTTTTCAGTGCATTGCTAACTCCGTATGGCGCCCGTTCAGGACGTGACAGAGCAGCATTTGCAGCATCGTTGTCGATGAATTTTTCAGCCTTGGGGTCCCACTTTAAGGGGCGCTTCAAATTCATAGCCATATTTCCAAGGATGCATGTCACGGTTGATTCATGCGCACTCTCAATGGGCGTGTTCGTCGGTTTACGTGATCGAATCGATTCAAACCAGACTCGATGATGATTGTTCGTGTTGCGCGTGAGCGTATGTTCCACCTCGCCCTCAATGATCTTTTTGTTGCTTGCTTCCAATGGACGCCAATAACCGTGTTTTCCGCCAGCCCCTGGATCGCTGATGGTTGATTTGACAGAACCACGGCTACAAAAAATCCAGCCCTCTTCGCCTACGAAACGTATGCCGTTAGGGTAGAGCGTATCGTCCCCGATGTTCATGGCGACGCCATTGGCATACTTGTATTGAAGGGTTAATTTTCCATGTACATTCCAGAGGCGGCGTTTAGGAAAATCTGCCTTTCCTGTTACGCTTACAGGTGTTTGTCCAAGGCCTAATGCCCACAACGCAATGTCAATGTGATGGGATCCCCATCCGGAAATCATGCCCATGCAATAATCTTGGATCGTCATCCATCCTGGACGTCCGAAATCAGCGTTCTCACCTTCTCCTTGGCGATGGGTCCGTAATTCGCAATAGGGCGCCTGTGGCGCGCAGCCCAACCACAAATCATAATTGAAGGTGTCGGGGACAGGTTGTGACAGAGGCAGGTCAACGGGTTCTTTAGGGTCTTGAGGCAAGCCTATTTCAACGCGCTTCACTCGCCCGATTCGCCCATTGTGAACATATTCGGCAGCTTTTCGGAACTGGGAGCCAAACGTGCTCTTGCCTTCGGAACGTTGTTGGGTGCCCAGATGGAATACGCATCCTGACTTCTTGACGACATCCGCAATCATCCGGCTTTCTGCGATTGACAGGGCAAGCGGTTTCTGCACATAGATATCCTTTTTTGCCAATGCCGCATCGATGCAAAGTTGAGCATGCCAATGGTCGGGCGTGCAAATCATGACTGCATCTACTGTGGGATCAGCCAGCAAATCCTTGTAATTTTGGTAACATTTTGTCTCTGGCATGTCGCCGTTAAACAATTCTTTGGCCTTCTTTTGTGTCGCCTTTATCCGCTTGACGTCTGGATCAGAAAATGCAATTGGGGTAGCCATATCCTGGTTCTGCCAGACGCCAGGAATGTCCATGCCACCTGCGATGCGTCCGCATCCGATGATGCCGACCTGTATCTTTTTAGAAGGCGCTTCTGCTCCGAGTACGCGTGCTGGAATGATAGTCGGAAAACCAAGCGCAACACTGGAGATGAATCCAGTGTGCACGAAATTGCGTCGCGAGATGGGTTGCTTATTCATTCATTTTCCCCGAAAAATAAAGTTGTATCATACGAAAAATAAGCCCCAATGACAATCCTGATTGTTTTTAGGCGCTGTTTTTGGCATACTGAATTCACTTTATTTATTGAGAGCGAATAGGTACCTGGTGGGCCTCCCAGTCTTCAAAACTGGTGTGGGGTTTTTAACGGCCTCGGTTGGGTTCGATTCCCACTCGCTCTCGCCACTATTATGTCTGAAGTAGTCCTAGAAAATGTCTGTAAACGTTACGAAAGCGGCTCAGTCGCTGTTAGTAACGTGAGTCTTACGGTGCTAGATGGCGAGTTTCTTGTCCTCGTCGGGCCCTCTGGCTGCGGAAAATCAACGACGTTGCGCATGGTTGCCGGACTTGAGGACATTACGTCTGGGACGATCTCTATTGGTGGTCGCTGCGTGAATAACTTGGCTCCTAAGGATAGGGACATTGCCATGGTGTTTCAGAACTACGCGTTGTATCCCCACATGACCGTTTTCGAGAATATGGCTTTTGGTTTGAAATTGCGTCATGTGCCCAGACGGGAAATTCAATCGCGTGTCAGCGAGGCGGCTGAGATCTTAGGACTCCAAGAGTATATGAAGCGCTTACCGAAACACCTTTCCGGAGGTCAGCGGCAGCGTGTGGCTGTCGGACGTGCGATTGTACGGAAGCCCAAGGTTTTTTTGTTTGATGAGCCTCTTTCGAACTTGGATGCCAAGATGCGCGTCGAGATGCGCGGCGAAATTACACGGTTGCATCGTCGCTTGGGAGCAACCATGATTTATGTGACGCATGATCAGGTTGAGGCCATGACCATGAGTGATCGTATTGTCGTGATGGACAGGGGAGTTGTTCAGCAATGCGATCGCCCGTTGGACGTTTACCGTCGACCAGCAAATCTCTTTGTGGCTGGATTTGTCGGGACGCCGCCCATGAACCTTGTTAAAGATGGTCATCGCATCATGGGTTTCCGCCCTGAATCGTTGCAAATCTGTGACCCAACAGATGCGCAGGCCTTGTTGAGAGGAATCGTGGATGTGGTTGAACCGATGGGCGCAGAAATTTTTGTCCATTTTGTGACGGGCAACAGGGACAAGTTGATTGCACGCGTGGCGCCGGATTTTTCTGTGCGCGTCGGAGATGTTGTCGCATTCCAGATTCAAAGGGGACAGTCATGTTTCTTTGATTCTACTGGATTACGCATTGAAGCGTGAGTGTAAGGTCTGAATATGAAACGCATTGCCATATTTGGTGGATCATTTAATCCGATACATAACGGACACTTGCTTGTCGCACAAGCGGTGTTCGAGGCCTTTGGCTTTGATAAACTATTGCTAGTTCCCTGCCAGGTGTCGCCCTTTAAGCAAGGTCAGGATGAAGCGACTGTCGCGGATGCCTCGCATCGCCTCGAAATGTTACGCCTGAGTGTCGCTCATGATTCGCGCTTTGAGGTGTGTGATAGTGAGGTCAAACGTCAAGGTGTGTCATATACGATTGATACGGTGCGCGAATTTGCGACGCACAATCCGAATGCACGCTTTTCGATCGTCATGGGCATGGATGCCCTCCTGGACTTGTATCGGTGGTGGCAGGCCAATGACCTTGTCGCCTTGTGTGATATTGTGACTGTGCAAAGGCCGGGATGCGTTGAAATGCCCTCTCCGTCCGATCTGCACTTCCCTTTGGACGTTGCAGAAAAAATAATAAAAAACAGAGTGCGTGGTCGGTTATGTGAAATATCTTCCTCGGAAATCCGTCAACGCATCGCTGAAGGTCGTTCCATCCGTTACCTGGTTCCCTTGGCAGTTGAGGCCTACATTCTTCAGAACAACTTATATCGTCCAGTAGCTTCAACGACATGAGGGCACAGGCAGGTCAAAGCTCCAAGTTTTAATACCCCGGCATTCCATCATTCTCTGCCGAGAAGTGTCGTTGAATTGACGGTGCGCATGCGTTCTTCATCATGGCGGCGCACTGAACCTTTAAACCATATCTTTCCGCGATAGCGGAAATCGTCTGGGTGAGGAAGGCAGGAAACCGGGGGTTGACTTGCGGCTTGCATATAGGAGCCTGTCGCTTGGGGGGAGACATCGGGATCTTCGTGGCATCCGAGGCAACCTCTGTTTTCCCCCGGACGTACGTGCATCCAGATGAGTTGATCATCCATCGTGTGCCAATTGCTGTCAAGCGCTTGCACATGAATCAGCCGGTCAGCAGGCACTTCTATCGAGAATGACCCGTCAGGGGCTAAGGGTGCTGTACCTAAAATGCGCGCGACTGCACCTCCATGCTGCTTCCAGGCAATGCCGCCACTGTATTGCGTTTGATAGCGCGTGACAATGGGTAGACCTTCAGCGACGCGTACATAGCGGGCGCGTTCACGGACAAGCGGATTGCGTGAGCGAAACACGGACTGACAATCCAATCGCGCAACGAATAGATTTCCCTCAACAGTTTGGGGCGGAATCACAGGAGGACGTTTGCGACTGATCAGCGGACGCGCCTCAAAATCTGCTGTTTTAGGATCGTTGTAAATAAGCTTTAATTTCTGTCCCTTGATATCCAGATAATAGAGGCCATGATCGACAGAGGCTGCTTTATCATAGCTTGCGCGCCCTTTTTTGTCCTTGGTCTTTGGACGTTCGCCCGCAGCGACGAACAGTGTCTTGTTGTCGATGGGGTAGGGTGTTGTGATGGCAAACTTGGGGTCAAGGAATAAGAGTTGCTGATCCTGCTTTCGCGGACCAATGGTGAAGGGCCCTTCAAAGGAGTTCAGGAGGATGCGTCCGTCTGGCAGTTGCTGGGGTTGCGAGAAGGCCAATACGCGATGGCGTGGCGGCGCTGCGCCAACCGCGAGATAGTGCGTGCGCCAAAAATCACGGCTTTCCGGTCCGTAAAGAGTTAAGGGTTGCGTGCCGTCAGGCAAGACCGAGAGTAGGTTCCATTCGGTCTTCATACGCGAGTAGATGACTTCCAGTCGAGTGAAGAGAATACGTCCATCGTGAGCGACGATGGGTTCGGCATCCCCTCCGAAGTTCATGCCAATGATATGAATGTCCGTGCCGTCTGCATTCATCGTTGCAAGGCCGGTGGCGAGATAACCATGATATTCGTCGCGCAAGCCTGTTCGGCTGCTACTGAAGATGATGCGTCCGTCTGGCATGTAATTGGGGTTCACATCGTGGTAATAGCCCTGTGTGAGTTGGCGGAGGTCTGAACCGTCCGCATTCATCTCGCAGATGTGCCACCAGGGGTCATTGTCTCCGCCGCGTCTGCTGAAGAGAATATGTGAGCCGTCATAAGAAATTTCAATATCCGCCACATATCCGTTACCGGCATTGAACAATTCGCGTAGAGGCCCATCAGGACGTTGGGATTCAAGTCGGCAAATCGTGCGGCCTGTTCGATACACGGGTCCTGAATCTGTTGTGGTATAGGATGTACGTGAACTGGGAATTTGAAAAATGTTCGTTGGCTTCAAATCTCCTTTAATAAAGATCAGTGGAACGCTTAAAGCATCAGCTATGCGTTGGGTCTCGGGTAAGGCCTCTGCTGTGGCTAAAGCAGGGGATGCAGGACGATTGTTCGGCTGGGAGGCGCCACGCATCCAGAGTGCCTCTCTCGCAAGCATACAGGCGATATGAAGAGGATGATTCTGCGCGATGTTCACGAGAAGGGGCGTTGTCAGGGTATGCTCCGGACGATTAGCGAGTGCCTGGATGGCTGCGCATTGAATTTCGGATGCCTGTTCCTTGTCTAGGGCGTAACGGTTCAGCAGGGGGATGTCCTCTTGAGTTCCTAGATAGCTAAGAGCAAGGAGAAAGGGCTCTTTCCAGCGAGGAGTGGGGTCGTTGAACTCATCTTGCCCCTGTCGCGGGCCCCGATAATCGAACACACCGCAAAACCCATACGAACTGTCGGGCGGTGCCTCTTGAAGCGCCTTGCGAAGCGCGGGCGCGCTTGCTTTAGAATCTAGGAAGAGAAGGGCTTTCGCAGCAGTCATCTTGACCCACCCATTGGTATGGGCGAGTAACGCCTCAAAACGTGGCGCATCTTTGATATCCCGCGATAAGGCGAGTAGTTGCGATATGCCATAGACGGGCTTGCGTATCAAGAGCGTGCGTGCATTGACACAGCCGTTGGATTTGAATAGGACAAAGAGCTCATCACGGACCACGGGTTTCACGGGCTGGTCAAAGGCTTCGAAGAGGGCTTCGACAGACTGTTGCCGGACACCTACTTTTTCAAAAATATAAGCAACCAGCTCTTGGATGGGTTCTGGATTGTAAACAACAGAGGCATCATGATCATTGGGGATACCGAGTTGGATTTGAGGGGTGAGGGATCTGATGCGTTGGCGTTGCTCTTGGGTCCATGGGAGACGCGCGATGCTGGTCAGCATGGCGTGTGCGGCCCGCGGCATACGGTCAACAGCAGGGAAATGGGGGGTGTCCATTTTAGGTAGGTAGGGGATGTCGTTTGTCGTATACATAAACCAGTCATTGTCAGGAAGATAGTGACGCAGCGCATGCTTGGGAAAGGTCTCTATCAAGGCGTCGACAGCTTTTATTGTGCCGCAGTCACCGAGTGCTTCAGCGGCATAGCAGCTCCATTCTTTGATCGCGAGCAGGCGTATGAGTATGTCTTCTGCCTCTGAGCCCCCCAGACGTCCTAATGACCGGATTGCGGCTTGGACAAAGAGCGCCTCCTCGTCCAACCATTCAACCTGTTTTTTTGTTTCATATTGACGCAGGGCTGTACGTAACAAGGGAATGGCCTTCTGGGCATTGCCGACTGCGCCCAGCGACCGTGCGGCGCGTTCGCGGTCCCAGAAGAGGGCTGTTGTGTTGGTGACGCAGGAATAGTCGGCCCTGCTCTGGTGGATGTCCTCAACAATGCACGTCCAGGCATCCATCTTTGAAGCTGGTGTCCCTGGCGTTGCAGAGGCATTGAAGGACGCTGTTTTCCCCGTCATATTTTCAAGTGCGACATTGGCAGCTTGTCGAACCCAGAGATCGTGATCGCTGAGCGCACTAACGAGGGTGTTCAGATGAGATCTGTTTCCGCATAGCCCTAGGCTTGCGGCGGCTGCACTGCGGAGGCGAGGGGAAGCGTCTGACATTCCCTTTGCTAAGGTGTCAGCAGTAGTCACGGACCGTAAAAGCCCAAGATTCTGATACGCCACGCATCGGGTCTCGTTGTCGGAGGATTGTGCATGTTGAAGTGTTTGCTGGATATGGCGCGTATAGGGATCGATAGTTTTCCAGTCGCTTGCCCATTTCGGATCGATGATGGTTTCAGCGAAACAAGTATGAGCCACGGGAAAAATAAAAAATAAAAAATAAGAAGTGAAAAATAGAACGTTACGTCTTTGTGTCCACATGTCTTTGCTTCTTTCTGTTAAAATGCAAGGCTACAATAGTCGATCAAGGATGAGCTTTCTCATGCCGGGGTTTACCGGTGTTAGTGTGATGGATGCAAGAGCGATGTTGAGTTGTGATTCAGCTAATGATTTGTTTTTAGCAAGCAAGCGCATGAGTGGTTGTCCCTTCTCGATGTGGTCGCCTTGTTGCACAAGCGAATCAATGCCTGAGGAGGGGTCGATGACATCATCGGTCTTTGTGCGTCCTCCGCCTAGTTGCAAGACGATCCGTCCGATTGCCAGTGCGTCGACATCTGCCACATAACCGTTGCTGGTTGCGCGGACCTCCAGGGTATATCCAGGTTGAGGCAATGCAGTGGGGTCATCGATGAAGCGCGGATCGCCGCCTTGCGCCATGACCATTCTTCTAAAGACCTCGAGTGCTCGTCCGCTATCCAGATGTTTTGTCAGTTCGCAGCGCGCGGTGTCGAGATCAGGATGGATACCACTGAGTGCAGTTATTTGGGCTGTCAACTCAATCGTCAGTAAACGGGTGTCAGCCGGACCTTTGCCACGCAACGTTTCAACAGCCTCGATTACTTCGATGGCGTTACCGGCTGTTCGTCCCAAGGGCTGATTCATGTCTGTGATGACGGCTGCTGTCTTGCGATGGAGCGCGCTTCCAACGCGTGTCAAACTTTCTGCTAGTGCACGGGCTTGCTCCGGAGACTTCATAAAGGCCGCTCGACCACACTTCACATCGAAGACCAAGGTTTCCGCGCCTTCGGCGAGTTTTTTAGACATGATACTTGCTGTGATGAGGGGAATACTGGGTACCGTGCCAGTGACGTCACGCAAGGCATACAGTTTTTTATCCGCAGGCGCCAGATGCTTAGTCTGGCCTATGATGGAACACCCGACATCTGCTATGACACGTTTAAATTCGTCGATGGAGAGACGTGTGTTATAGCCGGGAATAGATTCCAACTTGTCGAGGGTACCGCCAGTAATGCCGAGTCCTCGACCGGAAATCATCGGGATCGCTAGACCTGCTGATGCTGCGAGTGGTGCAATCATGAGCGATAGTTTATCGCCAATACCGCCCGTGGAGTGTTTGTCTGCTGTAGGACGTGGCCATCCCTTGAAGTCAACGAGGTCACCTGAGCGCATCATGGCATCGGTCAGAATAGTTGTTTCAGCGTCCGTCATCCCCTTAAAGAATATGGCCATGGCTAATGCGGACATCTGATAATCAGGGATGGTGCCGTCTGTAAAGCCGTCGATGAACGCGCGTATATCAGAGTCCTCCAGTATCCCGCCATCTCGCTTTTGTTCAATTATCCATTGTGGAATCATAGTGGTTTTCTCAGCTTATCCTTCGCAATAACGTATAAATAATATCATATTTTTGTCATGCGTACAGTCTCATAAACCGACAAAAGCAACTTTCGGTTTTTGTCAAGTCCTCGTAAGGGTGTCAGGTAATCTTCTAATGATTCGATCCCATCGATTCATTCGAGAGTCGGAATCCCTCCCGTTATATGGTCTTTCACGTCAATGTCCTGTTTGCCTCATATCAGAATTTATGATATTCTTAACCTGCATTTGGAGACAATTTATGCCAGTATATGATTATGAAGCGACTGATAAATCGCATGCGTGCGAGTATTGCGAACAGGGATTTGAAGCCGTTCAACGCCTTTCAGAGTCTCGCTTGACCGTATGCCCGAAATGCGGAAATCTGATCACGAAATGTATTGTCGCGCCTGCGATCGGACGATCTAAGAGTAGCTTGGACGACCGCGCCAAGAATGCAGGCTTTACGAAGCTGAAAAAGATTGGCAAAGGCGAATACGAGAAGATGTACTGATCATGATGAGTACACGACAACTGTCCTGTTTGAAGATCCGGAGCCAAGTGCTACGGACCGTGCGCGATTTTTTTTACAGTGAAGACTTTATTGAAGTTGAGACGCCGATTCGTATTCCAGCTCCAGCACTGGAAACACATATTGATGCGCTTGTATCGGGCAAGGCATGGTTGCGAACTTCTCCAGAATTACATATTAAGCGGCTGTTGGTCGATGGTTGTGACCGCGTTTTTGAAATGGGCTCTTGCTTCCGGGAAGCTGAATGCGGACGACGGCATAATCCTGAATTTACGATGCTTGAATGGTATCGCTTGCAGGCGGATTATCTGGATATCCTGCAGGACACTGAACAACTTGTTCGCCGCGTCTTATCCTCTTCTCTGACGTATCAAGGACGCCACATTAACTTATCCACGCCATGGCCTCGCATCAAGGTGCGTGATGCATTTATGACGTATGCTGGATGGGATCCGACCCAAAACTGGGACGCGAATCGTTTTGATGAAGACTTGGTATCTAAGGTCGAACCATTCTTGCCAGGTCACACGCCGTGTGTGTTGATGGATTATCCTGCGCCGACTGCGGCCTTGGCGCGCATCAAGCCAGATGACCCGACTGTTGCTGAACGCTGGGAGGTCTATATTGGCGGGCTTGAGTTGGCGAATGCCTATACGGAACTCTGCGATCCTGTTGCGCAGCGGAAACGTTTTGAAGTGGCTGCTGATGAACGACGTGCACTTGGCAAGTCTGTCTATCCCATGGATGAGGCTTTTTTGAAGGCATTGGAGCGCGGTTTGCCTCCGTGTGGTGGGATTGCACTGGGTGTGGACAGGCTGGTCATGTTGGCCTGTGACGCACCTGATATTGACGAAGTACGTCCCTTCTGTCAGCGTCCTGGCGAGCTGTTTTGATTTTTCTTCATTTCATACGCCGCAATCGTAAAGGCACTGACGACATTGAGGGAGTTTTTGCGTCCGAAAAGGGGAATGCGGACAATGGCGTCGCAGGCGGCGATGACGTCAGGGTTGAGCCCGAAGCGTTCGTTGCCCAGGATCAGAGCTGCAGGAAATATCCAGTCTGCGTCAGCGACTGATGGAGCCTCTGCTACTGTTTCAAGCGCGTAACAGGTGATGCCCGAGGCTTTAAGATTTGCAAGGGCTGTCAGTATATTTTCTTCATATCGCCACGAAACACGATGCTCTGTGCCCAAAGCAGATTTTGCAACCTGCGGTTGATCGGGCAGGGGTGTGTATCCGCAAAGCACTAGCTCCTTTACACCAAAACATTCAGCTGAACGGAATATACCGCCGACATTGAATGCTGAACGTATTGAGTCGAGAACAACCGTAAGGGGTATGGGCAGATGAGTAGGGGATGCGGCCCTATCGGGTAAATCGCTGTCGAGAATATCAATATCGGTGATCTTGACTTGTGCGACTTCGCGCTCGACAGGCACCAACACGCTCCAGAACTGCTGGCGCGTCATGTTGGGGGTGAGTAGTCTGGCAAGCGTTGCAAGACGGGGCAAAGCGCTCTTATCAGCAATCCAATCACGGCAGGCGCGGAGCTGAGAATCTCGCTGAACTTCATCCTGCCATGAAGCGTCCAGCGTACGTAAACGCTGGAGCGCTTCTTTCCAGAGGTATGAATGCATCGTGTCTATTTATAGATCGGCCCAAAGTGCTGGCAGGCACGATAGTCAGAACCTGTCACATCGTTGGCACCGAAGAGTCCCCATGCGTTCGGGCGGAAGATATCTTCCTCCGCAACGTTTGACATGGCGATCGGAATACGCAACATGGACGCAAGGGTTATGAGATCTGCTCCAATGTGTCCGTAGCTGATGGCACCATGGTTTGCGCTCCAGTTATTCATGACGCTGTAGACATCGCGGAACGCGCCAGAGCCTGTGAGACGTGGCACAAACCATGTACAGGGCCATGTTGGATTCGTGCGTGCCATAAGCTTGTCATTGACGTCCTTAGCAAGGGTTGAAGACCAGCCTTCGGCTATTTGAAGCACGGGACCGAAACCCTTGACGCGACTGATGCGTGTCATGGTCATCGGCATGCCGCCTTCCGAGAGGAAGCTTGATGAATAACCGCCACCGCGGAAATAGCCGACATCAGCCGGACACCATTGTGTGGCCTTGAGACATGCATCCGCTTCTTTCTCTGAGATATCCCAGAAGGGCTTCATGCCAGGCTTGCCATTGATGCGCTGCTTGCCGCAGGCGTCGAGACAGGCTGCACCGGAATTGATGAGATGGATGAAGCCGTTGGCATTGATGCCGGTCATCTTTTTGCCTGTGACACGCTTGACAGCATCAGGACTCCAATAGGTGCGAACATCTGCGAAGAGTTGCGCGCGATTGGTGAGTAGATACATGAAGAGCATGCAAGCGCCATTGAGCGAGTCATTTTCCGTTGCAACCATATAGGGCGCACGGATACCATTCCAGTCAAAGGAACTTGTTAGGATCGCTTCCAAGAAGTCGCCGTTCGGACGGTAATCGGTCCACTGGCGCTGACCTTGGAATCCAGAGATAAACGCATTTCGTCCGAGGGATTCTTCGGGGAACTGTTTCGCCAGCGCGGGGTTGCCGACCATGAGATCACGCATGATGAGCGCCATCTTGACTACGTATTCCCAATCAGCATCCTTTTCCGTACGAGGCTTCTGGATGGCCTTGGCATTCCAGTCTTTGCCTTCCTTGCAATTTTTACGCGTCCATGCGAGAGCCTTCTCAAATTCGACCTTGTCGTAAATACCCTTCTCAATGCGACGTTCAAACTCACACATGTCGATTTGTTCTGTACGCATGCCGAGATAATCTTGGAAGAAGTCTGGATCCACGAAGGAACCGGCAATACCCATGGAGGATGTGCCACACGAGAGATAGGATTTGTTACGCATCATGGCTGTTGCAAGTCCAGAGCGTGTAAAACGCAATAGTTTTTCCTTCACATCAGCAGGAATGGAGGTGTCTTTTGCGTCCTGAACCTCTGTGCCATAAATGCCATACGCAGGCAGTCCCTTTTGTGCATGCCCTGCGAGCACAGCCGCGAGATAGACTGCGCCAGGCCGCTCTGTACCATTGAATCCCCAAACAGCCTTAGGGCGGAGCGGATGCGTGTCCATGGTTTCTGATCCATAACACCAACATGGGGTCACACTGAGCGAAAGACCGACATTTTCCTTTTCAAAGATTGCATCGCACATAGCTGCTTCCGTGCAACCGCCGATTGTGAACGGAGGAAGTATACATTGGACAGGGGAACCATCTGGATAGCGAAGCGAGTCAGAAATCAGTTTAGCTGCTGACTTCGCCATATTCATGGTTTGTGTTTCTAATGATTCACGTACGCCGTTGCAACGGCCATCGATAATGGGACGGATACCCACTTTAGGAAATTCATTGCGGGTCCAGAGTGAATGATTCATAGAGTTCTCCTATTCTGTTATAGAATGCTTATTTCACTAAAAAACTGTTAAAAATATTACCACGCCCTTTTTGAGTTAGCAACCTTTCATCCATACAAAAAAAATATTTTTGGTTTTTCGTAACAAGGGCTTGCAAGTTCCACGTAATTCAGTCATATTATTAAGCACTTTTTAGCAATAGAAGAAAGGATGGATGAAGTTTTATGGGTACAGGCCGCACATTAAATAAGCACCCTCGCACACGCCCGATTAAGAGTCAGGGCGAAAAGCGTCGTCGTACAAAGGCGCAGCGCGCACGTTTGGTTAAATTTGGTCTCGATGTGACCACGGTTGCCAAGATGTTGATAGAAGAAGTTCGTAAGCTGGTTCAGAAGCCCGTTTTGGTCAAGAAGATCGTTGCAAGGAAGAGCGCAGCTCCTAAGACAGCAGACGGAACTGTTGGCGAAGGCGTAGTTCTCAAAGCAAAGAAGACAACGGCGAAGAAGCCAGTTGTAGCGAAGACTGAGGCGAAAAAGCCAGCAGTTAGAAAGCCTGTGGCTAAGAAAAAAGAAGTAGCTAAATAAGCTTGCTTGTTTTTCAAAGAAGAGGTTTGTCCGCGAAGCGTCGCAGGCAAACCTCTTTGTTTTTCAGAAAAAAGGGAGTTTTATTGTTTTACTGCGAGAAGGGCTGTAGCCATTGCGGCATCTACAGCTTGTTTGCGGATGTTTTCGCGGTCACCCGTGAAGAAGTGTTTTTCTGCTGACACTACCGTTTCCGTTGCGACGCCAATAAAGACGAGCCCGACTGGTTTTGCGGGTGTTCCTCCTCCGGGACCGGCAATGCCGGTGACGGAAACCGCAACATCGGCTTTCAATGCTTTCCGTGCGCCTTCTGCCATGGCTTTCGCACAGGAGGCGCTGACAGCGCCTTCCGTTTCGAGTGTCGCTTGTAAAACGCCCAGTAAATCGCGTTTGACGTCATTCGCATAACAGACTACGGCCCCATTAAACATGGTCGATGAACCAGGGATGCTGGTTATGCGAGCGGCAATCAGACCTCCTGTACATGACTCTGCGAGAGCAAGCGTTAACTTGCGCTCGCTGAAGAATGTAACCAGCATCTGTTCTGGGAACCACGCAGCCGTTGAGGTATGTATATGCTTCGACATGTGTTTTGCAATATACGATAAATAGGCCGATTGGTCAAATTCGGAATCACGCTTTTAATTTCCTCTCGACATTCCCGTAGAATCGTGTTGACACCTCCAAGCACATTTTGTATAACTTACCACGTCATGAACGTAATCTCATCAAAAATACTCGGTATCCAATTATTGGCACGAGTCGTTTTAGTTTTAACTGTATCGTTGGCGCACGCACAGGAGGTGCAATCTCTAGAAAGCGACCCTAAACAGGTTGCCATCAAGCTGGAGATGGAATACATTAATCAGCTTCAGACCTCGTTGCGCATGCCAGACTTCGCGGCTCTGGTCATTTTGGATCTCAAGCGTAATTACCCCGAGGCTGCCGTGCAAGTGCGCGTGGCCGAGATCGCGGGGCTACTGTCTCAAGGGAAGTTCGATGAAGTCAAGGCGATGATCGAAGCGCGTACGGACCGCGACAGCGCCGAAACATGGGGTATGAAGCTGGCTTTGGGAGACGGTTATTTTGTCTTTGCTAAATATACCGAAGCTAAGGCGATCTATGACGCCTTCTTCAAGCGATTCGTGACGCCGCCGCCTGAGTTGTCGACGTTCTACCGCGACTCAGCTTATAAGTATGCCATGATGATGCTGCAGCTCAAACAGGAACGTGCGGCACTTGATTCCTACCACCGCATGCTCAGCCAGAAGTTGGAGCCAAATGTTGAACGACAGGTGCGGGCTGAAATGGCAGAGCTGATGGTGCTTATCGCCGACGACACCAAGGATCAGGCTGAGAAGAAGACGTTGCTGGCCGAGGCTGACAAGGTTGTTGACGCGCTTCTCTGGAGCCAGGACATTTGGTTCGGTAAAGCCGTGGTGCTCAAGGCGCACGTCAAGCTAATCAGCGGCAAAGTTGAGGATGCGCAGAAAATGGTAGAAAACTATATGCCTCAGCTTAAGCAGATCCACGAAACGCTGCTGAAGGAAGAGAAGCAACAGAATGTCACTGGACTGGTGCGCGTGAGTCCGATGGCTGAATGTCGGTATCTGCTAGGCGTCATGCTTTATGATGAGGCGCGTAAACTTACGAAGACGCCGAGCTACGATCAAGAGAAGGTCAAATCGCTCCTCTTCGGCGTTAAGGGAGCGGACGGCAAGCAACGTGCTGGTAACGGAGCATTCAACCATTTCATCAACGTTTTTGTGCAGTACCCCGAAAGCCAATGGGCCGCCGATGCTGGAGCCCGTGTGGAAGAGATTAAAGAAATGGTCAAAAAGGATTTTGGTGTTGTTATTCAGATTCCGATTTCTGCCGACCAGTGGTCCAAAATGCGTGAAAAACAGTTTTCAGAGGCGCGCATGCTCTTTAATCAGAGTCAGTTCGGCAAAGCCGCCGAAGCGCTGCTTAATGTGGTTAATCGTTTTCCGTCCATGCCTGAGACGATTTCGGCTCTCGGCGACCTCGCGCGTAGTTACATTGAACTACAGGACGACTGGGGCGCCGACGTGGTGACGGGTCATTTGGCTGAGCAGTTCTGCCGTAATCGGCAGTTGCAGGAGGATGCTGGTAACGAGTTGTTGCGCGTGGCCGAGTACTATGGCGAGCGCAAGATGGATCAAAAGCGTAAGCAGATCTACGGTGAATACGTCCGGAACTATCGCGACCACAGCCTGGCGCCGTCGATGTTGATGCGTTTTGGTGAGCAGGCCTTTCAACAGCAGGATTTCGGGACGGCGCTCGATTACTACGGTCAGATCGCGAGCGTGTATACTAATTCGCCGCAATACTTTTACGCTTTGAACCGCACAGCCCAAATCTACGAGGAGAGCGGCAACCATACTAACGCCATGAAGGTCCTGTCCGAATTCATCCAGCAGACAGAGCTGAGGGGTCGTCCGGGACCGGAGCTTGTTTCGGCCAAATTTCGACTGGCTTTGGGTCAGAAAAATATGGCCCTCGCCGCTTTGCACGCGGACACCGTAAGCGACCCCACCGACCGTATGCGCGACCTGATTAAGGCTGCGTCATACTTCGATAAGCTCGCCAAGGCGCTTAGCGATCCGAACAATACTTATGGACGCACCGCTGCGGAGCGCGAGCGCAACAATGCCGTACTCGAGGCCTCATTGTTCAATAAGGCCTACTGCCTGCAACTGGTTACCAAACCGGCTGAAAAATTGGAAGCGCTACAGCGGATGGCCGTCGAAGGTTACATTGATCTGGTCGCTCGGTTCCCGAAGTCGAAGTATGCCGCTGGCGCCCTGATGCAGGCCGGCTCGATCCGTAGCCTCGCTGGCGATTCCGGCAATGCTAATAAGCTCTTTGAGCAGTTGCGTAAGGATTATCCGGAATCGGCCGAGGCTAAGAACGTTCTGTTTGAGATGGGACGACGTTTTCTAGACATGGGATACCGTGCTCAGGCCGTTGAGACCTTTAAGAAGATGTTCGTAGAGCAAGGAAACTACAAGGATGTGCAGATCCTCGTGGCCGGTCAGGAACTTTTAAAAGCCAAGGAATACGATTTGGCAACACAGGCGTTCGACCGCGTTGTGGCGACAACTAAGGAGCAGTCTCTGCGCACCTCCGCTCAGCTCGGCAAGGCGGAAGTACAGATGGCACAGGAACAGTTCGCCGCCGCGATCCCAGTGCTCACCAGCTTGACTATCGCGCTCAAGGGATCGAGCCGCTTGGTGGATGTTGATTTGCTCCTGAGTCGCGCCGCTAGTGAGCAGGGGATGCGTGAGCAGGACTCTGATAAACGGCTCGACTATTTTAATCGTGCCGTGGTGGCCATGAAGACGGTCAAGATCTACCGAACCAATCTGTTGGAGCGTGCGTCCACGGACATGGAAGTTGGACGGCTGCTGACGCGCAAGGCACGCGCCGAGGAGAAGTTCGGGGGTGCTGAAGGTGTGCGCAAATATAAAGGGCAGGCGATTGCGGCTTATCAGGCTCTGTTGATGTCCTCGGATCCCGCCAACGTAATCATAAGGCCGATTCTTGAAGAAGCCTACCACGAATGTTTGCCGTTGATGGTAGAGATCAAGCGCTGGCAAGATGTCTCCGACGATTGCAACGCTTACTTGGCTGCGTTTCCCAACGGGAAGCACGCCATCGACATCCGTAATCTGAAGAATCAGGCCAGTATCGAGATCTCGACAGGGGGTGGCGCGAAGACGCCTGCGACGGAGCCTGCATTGACATCCCAGCCCCATCCTGTCCAGCCCCCTGCGACCAAACCTAGCAACTGAAACTTTTCCCGCTGACAGCAGTAATAAGATTGTTTAAAGGAGCAACGAGAATGACAACCAAGGTTATGTTTAAAACGCTTCGTCGGGCCTGTATGATGGTGGCCCTCATCTTGACGGCTGATGCCGCGCAATCAGCCGATGTAACGGGCTCTATTGTTACGAAAGAAGACAAAACGTTCACTGGCGTTATCAAGTGGAAAGGTGGTGCGCGTGTCTACGTTGTCGCCACCGGCAAGATGGACCTTGAATTTGCGCCAGCGCAGATCAAGGATATGGTTATTCCCGAACCCGTTGGTTTAAAGGATGCGCTCAAGATTGTTAAGGAAGGGCGTCCGCAGCAGGCGATCCCCGTGCTCGAGCGAATTGCCTTGGACTACGCCATGTTGCAGTGGGATGAGCCTGCTACTCGCGCCTTGGCGGAGGCTTGTTTGAGTAGTGGCGACACTGTCGGAGCCTTGCGTGCATGCGACAAAGTTATCGCTGCAAAGCCTGAAGCGGCATATTCTGGAGAAATGGCGCCTCTTTACTGGCAGGCACTGCTCAAGTCCGGAAAGACATCTAAGTTAGATGACCTTCTTGAACAAGCGATCAAGACCGGCGCCCCCGATGCAACGGCTTATGCACTGATTATGCGTGGTGACATTCTGGTTGCCAAGGGCGACTTCAAGGGTGCGCTCAAGGATGGTTATTTGCGCGTGATCACACTTTTTCGCGCAGTTCGCGCGGCCCAGCCTGAGGCGCTCTACAAAGCGGCTAAGGCGTTCGATCAGATTAATCAGGCGACCCGCGCCGAAACGATGCGCAAGCAGTTGTTGCTTGAGTTCAAAGACAGCGATTGGGCGCATCAAGTTAAGGGTGGTTCGTAGCCGCAGTTGGTACCGAATTCGTATACCAACGTGGGAGGTCACGAACGTTGACCCGTTCCAGCAAAGCTCGCCAGTCCGGCTCTGGACTGGCGATATCGTCTGAAGTGCCAGCGATTCCATCCACGCCAGCCCCTCTTACCGTGACAGTGCCGTTGGAACAACTATACAGATAAGGGTGTCCCCATGGGTCTGGCGGCAATTGATCCACGTAGTAACCGTGCCAGCCTGGCACGCCAGGATCACGCACCAGTGCTCGTAGCCCCTCAGTGTCTGTTGGATAACGCTTGCAGTGCGCGCGAAACCATTCTAGCCCTGTACGCAGTGCCTGCAGCTCCTTGTAGCAGCGTGTTTCCATCGCTCGCTTCTCGCTGGGCATGAGTGGGACGTCTTTTACATGCGTGAACAGCAATCGTCCGACAATCACGCTTGACAGAACCAGCGCCCACATGAAGATGCGTGAGCGGTAGTTGAACAGGAACCAAGGGATCATAAAGGGGGAATGTTTTAGGGGTGGCATGTCGACCCTACGCCGTGGCGGTGGCGGTCGCTGATTGCGGCTGATGCGGAAGGAGGCACGCTCCGCCGGATTCTTCAGGTCAGATCCCCATGTCATTCGCAACGTCCGCCCGCACCCAGGGCAGACTGGGGCGGTCAATTTCGGAAAAATCTTTTTGCAATAAGGGCATCGCAACTTGATGGTAACATCGTCGGACATGCGCATAAATATAGCAAAATTCGGTGTCGGGCGCATAACATTTTTTCCACGTATATTTTTATTTTTTTGATGGACGCATAGACGGTGTTTATGATATTCTTTCACTCATTCGTTTTGGCCGGTTCTCTCGGGAGTATATAACTTCTGGCGGCCGACGAGAATTTCGGAGAATTCACATGCGCAGAGCAGTTCTTTTGGGTCTGGCGATGGCGGCTATAGTTGTGGTTATGCCATGGCAGGTGTTGCGTGCACAGGAGGCTGGTGCGAAGTCCGATGCGGCAGCAGTTACAGCACCGGCAGCAGTTACAGCACCGGCCACAGTTACGGCACCGGCCGTAGTCGCCACGGATACGGGAGTTGCCGTCGGTGAAACGAAGGCCAAATCCGCTCACTCGGGAAGCTTGATCGTCGTTATTTTACGGTCGGGTTGGTTTGGCGTTTTGATTTGGTTGATGCTCGTTGCCTGCTTGGTAATTGCCGTGGCTTTGATTGTCGACTCCTATCTATCGATTCGGGAGAAACAGATATCGCCGGCATTGGTGGTTGAAAACGTACGTCAGGCCATTGATGATGGAGACCTGCTCAAGGCCATCGACTACTGTAAACACAATCCTGGGCCACTCTCCAAGATCTTGCTTTCGGGTTTCAGTAATGTCGAGGAAGGTTTCGAAGTCGTTCAGGATTCCGTAGCCGTAGCAGCCGATATCGAGGGCGAGAAGTTGCTTTCTCGCGTAACCTATTTGAGCGTCATTTCGAACACCACCCCCATGCTCGGGCTGATCGGTACCGTGCAGGGCATGATTTTTGCGTTCGCTACGCTCGGTACGACTCAGGCAGGCGCTGCGCAGCAGGCCATGCTGGCGTTGAACATTTCGCATGGTTTGTGGGCAACCGCAGTTGGGTTGTCGACCGCCGTGCCAGCCACGATCTGTTATTTCTACTTCAAAAACAAAGCCACCAAGATCATCTTGGGTATGGAAGCGCTGACGCTCGATATCATCAAGAGCCTGCGCAACGTGGAAGTAGTCGGGGATTGATGTTCGCCCAGTTAGATTGGTTGCAGGAGAGAGACGATGCGTAGAAAACAAGAAGAAATGCAGAGCGGTGGTCTAATTTCGATGATTGACGTCATCTTCCAGATCATCATCTTCTTTGTATGCACGGCTAGTATGCAGGACAATTCGCGTGACGCTCAGGTCAAGCTGGCGTCGGCTCCGCATGGTAAGGCCGAAACAGAAAAAAATCCATTGCAAGTCGAGATCGAGGTCAGCTCTCGCGGTCGCCTGACCGTGGGGCGTAGTCCCTTGACCGACGGTGAATTGTATTCTGTCATTAAAAAGGCAATCAACGAAAGCAGACCCCAGCAGGTTCCTGTCGTTATCCGCGCCGACGGACGAGCGACGCACGCCATGGTTCGTAAGGCCATGGATACATGTACTGCTGCGGGCATTATGCAAGTTAAAATAGCGGCTTTGAAGGAAAAGGGCCAGTAGGCTCACGGAGGTGTCAGCGTGGCTCGCAAAAAAAGAGTGCTAGAGTGGCATGCCGGCGAGTTGAACCTCACCGCCATGATCGATGTGGCGTTCCAGCTTCTTAACTTCTTCGTCATCACAACCCATCCGGTCGACGTCTTCGCTAATCTGGACGTCTTTCGGCCGCAGGCAGAGAAAGTTATCACGAAGCAGGACGAGGAACTGCCGCCGATGCTTGAAGTTATGATTTACAAGGACGGTTACGCGATGGGCAAGCGGCCGATGGGATTGCCCGAATTAGACCGCAAACTGGAGAAGATTGCGGGCATGGAGAAGGGGAGCATGATCGTCATCAAGTGTACCGGCGACTCTACGCAAGCTGGTTTGGTGAGCGTGCTGGATCTGTGTGCCAAGCACGAGTTGCGCAAGATTTCGATTTTTAGCTTATAGTCTGGACGCACGCAGACGGCTGCTGCGATGTGCGCAGGCCAAGCGTGAATGATGCTGGACGAGGAGAACCACTATGAACGAAGCAGGACAGGGAGAGCCAGCACCAGCACCGGCGGAGGAGGTGATCCAGCAAGCGGAACATGCTCATAGGCCGACGATAAAGGCTTTGCTCGGTGAGATGTCGTTGATCGAGTGGATCCAATCCGTGCGCCTCGGTTTGAGTATGCCCAAAAACTCAGGCGAGTACAGGTATGCTATACAGCAGTTGCAGCATCTCTGGTCGCCTGTTTGCGGTGTTCTCCTTCCGCTCTTGTTAGTCCTCATTATGTTGGCTACACCTGAAAAAGTCGTTGTGGACAAGGATGCGATTCCCGTTACCATCGAAGCCACAAAGGATAATGATGTCTTAAAGGACGACCCGAAGAATAAAGAGGATCCCGCACCCGTCGAGCCCCCCCCGCCTGAAGATGCTAACATTCGCCCAGAGATCGGCGATCCTACCACCTCTATGGCTGGTCCATCGAGTCCCGTCGGTCCTTCTGCAGGGCCGAGTTCCCCTTTTAGTCCGAAGCCGGCTGCCTTTGACAGCGTTGCGATAGTTAAGAGTCCGCTTACGATGAAGGGCGTCTACGCTAGCCGTTCACCAGGAGCAAAAGGGTTGCTCTCGGGTGGTGGCGGCGGTGGCGGTGGTGGCGGCGATAGACATACCGAAGATGCGGTTATGCGCGCGCTTAGGTGGCTCAAGAAAAATCAGGGTGCGAATGGGGCGTGGGGCAAGCAGCAACACGCCATGACGGGTCTGGCGATTCTCACATTCCTTGCTCATGGTGAAAGGCCGGGCGATTCAGCGGAATTTGGACCAACGATCCAGAAAGCTTTGGAGTTTTTGCTTAAGTCGCAGAATGCGGATGGTCGCATCAGTGCATCCTATTCCCATGCAATTGCCACTTATGCGCTGTGTGAGGCGTATGGGATGACGATGAATCCAAATGTGAAGTCAGCCGCTGAAAAAGCACTTGCTGTTATCATTAAAGGACAGAATCCAGACGGTGGTTGGTGTTATGCATTGAAGTCGGATGACCCCAGTGACACGTCTGTAATGGGATGGTGCGCACAGGCGCTTAAGGCTGGAAAAATGGCCAACCTTCAGATTGACGGGATTGAGAAGGCAAGTAAACTCGCGGTTAACGGATTCAAAAAAAATGCGGGGCCAACCGGTGGTTTCGGATACAGAACCCCAGGTGCCACTGGTTTGACCTCAGTCGGAACCCTTTGTATGCAGCTCTTAGGGGCTTCTAATGAAAAGCAAGTCAAGATGTCCCTCGATGTCATGGATGCATGGAGCCCCTCTTTTGAAGAAAAGCAAGCAGGGCTAAGCGGTGGAAACTTGCAGTATTATTTTTACTATGCAACGCAATGTAAGTTCCATGTGGGAGGACGTCGCTGGGAGGCTTGGAACTCCATGATGAAGAAAATATATGTTCCGGCGCAAAAGGTCACCCCCAAGGCAAGTTCAGGTTATGTTGACCATAAGGGTAATCCTCAAGAAATCGGCTACTGGGAGAATAAAGATGCCCATGGTGACCGCCCCGTCATGGATACTTGCCTCGCGGCATTGCAACTGATGGTCTACTATCGTTACCTGCCCACAACCAGCAAGGAAGCCTTGCATGTTGAAGAGGAGATCGCGCCCAAGGCCACCGACACCACCGACATCAAGGTGAATATAGGGAATCTATAGGATTCACGTTTCGAGTGCTTTTTTATGCATGATTTTTCGCTTTTTTCGATGTTCAAACAAGGCTGGCCTGTACTGTCTGTCTTGTTTATAATGTCTATCTTTTCCACGGCTGTGCTAATCGACCGCTGGCGTGCGTTCCGGCGAAGCCGTTGCAACGCTTTGAAATTTGTGAGGCATCTAATTCGTCTTGCCGGCGAGCGCGATCCTGACGCGGCTCGCGCCTACTGTGGCAAGTACAGTTTGCCTGTGGCCCGAACCGCCTTATCCGTGTTTGATGCCCGTGGCGACCGTGATGCGGCCATGACGCATGCCATCGAGCTGGAGGTGCATCAGATTGAGTCGGGCGTTGCAGCGCTGGGCACCATTGCTAGTCTCGCCCCGTTCGTAGGTCTGTTAGGCACAGTTGTGGGCATCATCAAGGCGTTTGGTAGCATTGCCGTGAATTCCGGTGGCACGGAGGTGGTTTCAGCAGGCATTGCTGAGGCTCTCGTGACAACCGCTTGCGGCTTGCTGGTCGCCATACCGGCTGTCGCTGCTTATAACTACTGTATCCATCAGATCAAGAATCTGGCTCGCGAAACCGAACTGGCTGTCTACGAACTCGTGGCCTGGATGTCGGAGCGCGATCTGCCGCAGCCGCCTGCGGTGGCGCCAGTAACCGCGCCGCGCCGTGTGTCAGGATATGCCACGCAATGAAGACCGCCTCTTCTTCCGGCGACAAGTACCAGATCGTGGCGGAGATCAACATGATCCCGTTCATCGACATTACGCTGGTGTTGCTCATTATCGTCATGGTCATGACGCCCTTCCTCGTGAAGGAGCAGATCAAGATCAATCTCCCCACCACCAAATCCGTCAATACGCCTGTGGACTCTAAACGCGTCGTGCAGATCGACGTCACGCGCGACGGCGCGATTCGCGTGGACGGCACATCTGTCTCGGAAGACGGCGCCTACGACGCCATCCTCAAACGTCTGTCCGACCCCGAGAACCAGCCCGTGGTGATTGCCGCAGACCGCGACGCCTCCTTCGAAAAAGTTGTCGTGGCCATGGATGCCGCTAAGCGTTGCGGCGCTAAACATTTAGGTGTCAGCGTCAAGCATGGTACAGGCGACAATAGCCCTACCCATGCCGACGAAGTTGTCAAGCCCCGCAACTCAGTCTCTTCAGTCGATAAGACGAAAAGCCACAGCCCGGTCGTTGCTCCGGGGGGTACCAAGCGTAGCTCCGTCCGGTCAAGCGATAAGCGCAAGAAGGACCTTTAAAAAAAGTTCTTCAGGCTTCGATGTCAGCTGCTAAAGGAGGTCTCATGCAGAGTCTCATTCAATATGCAAAAAACGTGTTCATCGGCAAGGCCAAGAGTCCGTTTGACCACGATGTTTTTCACAAGATTTCGCTCATCGCTTTTTTGGCCTGGATCGGTTTGGGCGCGGACGGACTGTCTTCCTCATGCTACGGTCCTGAAGCTGCGTTTATGGCCTTGCAGGGACACGCCTATTTGAGTGTGTTCGTGGCGTTGGCGACGGTCGTCACAGTCTTCCTGATCGGCGCGAGCTATTCTCAGATCATTGAGTTTTTCCCAACCGGTGGCGGTGGCTATCTGGTCGCCAGTAAGTTGCTCAGTCCGAATGTCGGCATGGTTTCGGGTTGTGCGCTTCTCATTGACTATGTTTTGACCATAGCCCTTTCTGCGGCTAGCGGGGTCGAAGCTTTGTTCAGTTTTCTGCCTCCCGAATGGCTTGTTTATAAAGTCGAAGCCTCAGTGGTTGTCATTGCGGTCTTGATCGTCCTCAACATGCGTGGTGTCCGTGAGAGTGTCGAACCCCTTATCCCTGTTTTTTTGATCTTTTTGGCGACGCACATCTGTGTAATCCTTTATGCGTTTCTGACGCATGCTGGGCAGGTACCGCAGATCATCGCCGAGGTCTCCAAGGAGACCACAAACGCGACCGCCCAGATCGGCCTTTGGGGGGTTCTCTTGCTGGTCTTCCGCTCCTATAGCCTAGGGGCGGGTACGTACACGGGCATAGAAGCGGTCAGCAACGGGCTGAATATCCTTCGGGAGCCTAAAGTCCAGACTGGCAAGCGGACTATGCGATATATGGTCTGGTCATTGGCTATTACGGTTTTCGGACTGATGATTGCATATCTTCTTTTCAAGGTGAGTCCTCAGCCGGGTAAGACGCTGAATGCCGTTCTCTTTGAATCCATGACAAGCGGCTGGGGTCGGTGGGGAACTGTTTTTGTTATCACGACACTTCTTGCGGAGGCGCTTTTGTTGTTCGTGGCAGCACAGACAGGTTTTCTGGGTGGCCCGCGGGTGATTGCGAACATGGCGCTTGACCGCTGGTTTCCGAACATATTCGCGAATTTGAGCGACAGGCTCGTGACTCAGAACGGCATTCTGATCATGGGTGCGGCTGCGCTTACGACGGTTGTCCTAGCGCACGGCAAGGTCCAGCTCCTGGTGATCTTCTACAGTATCAATGTGTTCATCACGTTCTTTCTGTCCCAGTTGGGAATGTCGAAGCATTGGTGGAGCCTGCGTAAAGAGGCCGGGCAGAAATGGAAACGTAGCCTTCTGGTCAGCGGATCAGGCCTTCTGTTGACAACGGTGATCCTCGTGTCAGTGGTGGTCTTGAAGTTTGATGAAGGCGGATGGATCACCTTGTTTGTCACGGGAGCACTCATCGTGGTAGCGGTGTTCATCAAAAAGCATTATCTCGAGGTCGCTAAGATGCTCCGCCACTTGAATGTGTTGGTTCATGTGGCTTCGAAAGACGCAAAACCATTGGAACACATACCTGCTTTCGATTCAGCGGGCCGCACGGCGGTCGTTCTGGTGAACGGGTTCAACGGCCTTGGGTTGCATACGCTGTTCAATGTCACCCGCTTCTTCGGCAAAGAGTTCAAGAACTTCATCTTCGTGCAAATCGGCGTGATCGACGCGGGAAATTTCAAGGGCGCTGCCGAGGTGAGCAATCTTGATGCACAGATCAAGCGGGACTTGGCGCGCTATGTGGAACTCATGCAGCGCCACGGGAGTTTTTCTGAGGGGCTGGCTTATATGGGAGTCGATGTCCTTGAGGAGGCCGAAAAGGTCATCGTCGATGTTTTACAGCGGTTCCCGCATGCCGTGATCTTCGGCGGACAACTCGTATTTCCCAAAGAGTCGCTTTTGACCCGCTGGCTTCACAACGGCACCATCTTTTCATTGCAACGGAAGTTCTATCAGAGCGGCATCCCCTTTGTCGTCCTTCCTATCAGAGTAGGGCAAAGGGAATCGTAATTCGTGTTTCTGTAAACGCTTGACAAGCGCGTACGTTTTTGAAAACCTATAAACCATTTTTGTCGTGAGACTGTATTAGGTTTTTACGGCTTGTAGGTTGATAACGAAACGGCAGCCGGTGCGAGATCGCGACACTGTAGTGGCCAGATAAACAGACTTCCTAAAAGGGTTGGTTAACGGAGATAATATGAATTCTTGGATCTACGTGAGTACGGTCGTCTTCTATGTTCTAGTGATGTTGGGTGTCGGTTACTGGTGCATGCGCAGGACCAAATCGGTGGGCGATTTTTTTCTGGGTGGCCGCACCTTGGGTCCGTGGATGAGTGCATTTGCTTATGGTACTACGTATTTTTCCGCAGTGCTTTTTATCGGATATGCCGGCAAGTTGGGGTGGGGCTTCGGCATTCACACGATGTGGATTGTGATCGGCAATACACTCATTGGCACCATTTTGGCCTGGAAATTGTTGGCGGGCCGGACGCGGGATATGACGACCCGGCTGAATGCCATCACTATGCCGGAATTTCTTCGCGCACGCTATGGGCACACCCCATTCCAGGTGATCTCGGCACTGGTCGTGTTCATCTTTCTTGTTCCGTACTCCGCCTCGGTACTGATGGGGTTGAGTTACCTGTTTGAGATGACGCTCCATATTTCCTATGAGCACGCTCTTTATTTTCTGACTGCTCTGACCGCAGTTTATCTGGTCATGGGTGGCTATTTCGCTGTCGCTGTCAGCGATTTTATTCGGGGAATTATCGAGTTTGTCGGCGTAATGGTTATGGTGTATCTTCTGGCGCATCGGCCGGAGATCGGAGGCTTTGTCCAGGCCACCAGCAAACTGTTGGCAGATCCGTCTGCGGCACCAGCTCTGGGAGGTGTGAAGGCCCTTGGGGCTGGAAGCTGGTTGGCCGTGACGGTGCCAGGATGGCTGACCCTGTTGTCGCTGGTACTCATTACGAGCTTTGGACCTTGGGCGCTGCCTCAAATGGTGCAGAAGTTTTACTCCATCCGCAGCAGGGCAGACATCAATCGGGCCATCGTGATCGCTGGCGTTTTCGCGCTCTTCATGGCGTTCGGTGCCTATTACAGCGGCGCTCTGACGCATCTTTACTATGGGGCGAAGTTACCTCCCGAGCTGATGAGCGCCAAAGGGCCGATATGGGATAAGATCATGCCTCACTTTATCACGACTTCGGGGCTGCCCGCTATGCTCATCATGGTGATTGTTCTGATGGTTTTTTCGGCCTCCATGTCTAGCTTGTCATCGTTAGTGCTGGTGTCGAGTTCAGCCATTGCGATCGACCTCTATGGCGCATTTTTTAACCGACATGCCAACCCCAAAAAGACAATGGGTTTCCTGCGCAGCATGTGTGCTGTTTTTGTGGGATGCTCGCTTTATATCGCCCTGAAGCGGCCTGTTTTTATCGTGAACTTGATGATCATGTCGTGGAGCACTCTGGCGGGCGTATTCCTCGCGCCTTACCTGTATGGCCTGTTCTGGAAAAGAACCTCCCGGGCAGGTGTTTATGCCGGAATCGTTGTCGGTTTGGTGAGCGCATTCACCCTTTTCTCTAGGTGGGGCCAGGACGGCGTGCCTTTAGCGGGGGCTATCACGATGTTTCTGCCGTTGGTGGTTGTACCACTGGTCAGTTTGATGTCTCGTCCGTTGCCGCAGCCGCTAATCGACGTTGCGTTTGGCGAGGGAGACGCGGCGCAGAAGCCACCAGATTCGGCAGCCCAGCGTTAGATCGAGGCCGCTGATGAAACTGAAATGACTAAGTAATGAATATGGTTATGGACCGATGGTCTTCGTGTTTGCCGCGTGCACGGTCGCCTATTTTGTGACAGCGGCCTTTTTCCTGCCAGAGACTAAGGGGAAGACGCTTGAGGAGATCGAGGCTCGTTTTGAACGCAAACGCTGATGGGTTGAGAAGCTTCCAAGTTGTTATTAAGATTATTCATTTTTTATCTTTTTGTTATTGCTTTTCGCCCCTTTTTCATCTAAAGTTTGAACATTACAAATAACAAAAAAACTCTGTTTATAAGAGGTTACTCAAATGGATAAAGCTTTACGTGTGTTGGCGATCATCATTTTGATTTTGGCAATTGTGGCAATGTGTTTTGCGCAGTTGTCTTTTACCAAGAGGCAAGTGTTGTTGGGCCGGAATAATCTGTTTGAAGAGCAGGTTATCAAGATCGCAAAAACGATTGAAGCTGCTGACGCCCCCGATGTCCCCGCTCCCGATGTGCAGAAGGATATCTCAGAAGTATCTGATCGTGAAGTGGCCAGTCCTGAACGCAGTCCTGTTTTTGAAAATTATCCGGCTAAATTAGAGACTCAGAATTTGGCAACCCTGGATTACTCGGGGATTGAGAAGCGTCGTCAGTTGCGTAGCTACTATGTGTTAGATGCACAAACGGGTAAATATTTGCTCTCTGAATTGGATGGCAAGCCGAGGAAGGATGGCCCAGGATCGATGGCCGCGTTGCTTGAGGAATTGTTTGTTCGCGCCATGGCGCAGAAGACTGTTTTAGAGAAGACACGTGGTGAGATGACGAAGTCACGTGAATTGGTGACGACGATGGTGACAGAGATGAACAAGATGAAGGTTGATGGGCGTGTGAACAAGCGTGAACTTAAGGAAGCCCGAGAAGAGGCCGAGAAGATTAAAGGGGAAAAAGTTACGCTCGAAACTCAGGTTGCGAAGTTGACGGCGGACAAAAAGGAATTGTCCGCTCAAGTGGCGGATGCCAAGGCCGATGTTGAAGCGAAGGCGGCTGAAATGGCGACGATGAAAGATCAGCTTGCAACGCAAGAAAAGATGATTAAGGAATTGAAGGAACGTATTCGTCCTGGAAGCCAGCCAACAGGGGCCGGAGCAGGTGACGGAGTTGTTGTAGCTCAGCTCACCGCCGGAATCAAGGGCAAGGTTGTTGATGCAAATGATGAGTATAAGTTCATCATCATTGAATTTACCGATGAAGCTATGATTGAAATGATGGGCGCTGAACGTGCGAATCCGCTACCGCAGTTGGAGATGAATGTACGCCGTACCGGACGCCACAGCGCAAGCGGTGACTTTGTCACTCGTGTGAAAATTCGACAGGCTGTGCGCGGAAAGAATTTGGTTGTCGCTGATATTCTTACGGATTGGCAGCAAGTTCCAGTGGAGAAATCCGATGTCGTGTTCTTCTAAAATGAGTTGCACGGTTTTGGTGTTTCTCGTTGGGGTTATAGGATCCTTCGTGTTGGCTGGTTGTATGTCGTATAAACCCAATGACACGGAAATGCCTTGGTCAGCGCCAGCTTCGTGGGAAGGTACTATGCCGCTCCCCGGGGGTATGAAAGACCGGTTTGAATAGGTGGGTCAGGGTTTGATGGAAAGAGGGTGGCTCATGATATATGTGCCACCTTTTTCCATTTCCAACGACCCATTAAAGTGAGCCCCTGAACCCCTAACCCTTACCACGAGTTATAAAATACACCATGGACCCCATTAAAAAAAATTCTTTTACGTTTGTGCTCACAAAGGAACAACAGGAGTCACTTAAAATCTTGCTGAATATGGGCAACTATAAGCGCAAGGAGGTGCCCCATACGATCATTGCAGTTGCAGCTCAGGATTGTAACGTGAATCTTTATACGAGTGGCAAGTGTCTGGTACAGGGCAAAGGCGCCGCTGACTTTGTTCTCTTTTTTCTTGAGCCAAACGTATTGCAGAGCGCGACGATGGGATATGAAGAGATTCTCAACCCAGACTCGGTAGCACCCCACATGGGTATTGATGAAAGTGGCAAGGGCGATTTCTTTGGTCCGTTGGTCGCCTGCGCAGTCTATGTCGATCCGGACATTGCTCATGCCATGCAGGATTTAGGCGTAAAAGACTGTAAGCAACTGACGGATAAGGCTGTTTTTTTTATTGGCAATAAGACGCGCCAGTTGCTCGGCCCTGGAAAATTTTCAATTGTTTCGATTGGTCCTGAAGCCTATAATCGTCTTTACGCGAAGATGCGGAATGTTAATACGCTTTTGGCTTGGGCCCATGCGCGTTGCATTGAAAATATTTTGGAGACCGTTCCGGATTGTCCCCGTGCTGTGGCCGATCAGTTTGGTGCTGAGCGTGTCATCAAGAATGCGCTGATGAAAAAAGGGCGTACGATCAAATTGGAGCAACGTCACAAGGCGGAATCGGATATTGCCGTTGCCGCTGCATCGGTATTGGCACGTGAAGCTTTTTTGAGGTCACTCGGACGATTGGGTGAAACGCATGGAATTCAGGCGCACAAAGGCGCGTCAGAGCAAGTCAAAACATCTGCTGTTGAATTGGTCAAAAAAGCAGGCCCGGAAATATTATTGAAGACCTGCAAATGTCACTTTCGTACAACGGATCAAGTCTTGGCCACATGCGGTTCCTCGCGTGCTGCGCTGGGTCCGGAAGGTCAAGCCGTATCGCGTACTATAAAAGAGTCATAGTGGTGCGAGCACGCCAAGTATAGCTGAAAAATCTTCGGGTAGCGTGGATTCGAAAACGAGCGCAACGCCCGTCGTTGGGTGTGAAAAGCTAAGTTGAGCTGCATGTAGCATCTGACGTTGTGGAATAATAGGGATTTGCTTGTCTGCTGAGGGCCGCCCATAGAGTGCGTCACCCATGACAGGACAGCCCAAGGAGTGCAGGTGTACACGAATTTGATGAGTGCGTCCTGTTTCAATTCGGCAACGTAGCAACGAGGCGTTTTTGAATTTTCGTTCTACACAATAATGAGTGGTCGCTAGTTTGCCATTGAGGGTGACGGTGGACATCTTTTTGCGGTCAACAGGGTGTCGTCCAATTAAATTTTGGACGACACCTTTCTCTTTCAGGGGCCTACCGTGTACAAGCGCTAAATAGCTTTTGATGATACCGCCTGTTTGAAAGAGCCTGACAAATCCAGCCATGGCCGCGTCGTTCTTCGCCACAACCATCAAGCCCGAGGTATCTTTGTCGAGGCGATGTACAATCCCCGGTCGTTCAACGCCGCCAATACCGGCAAGGTCTTTACAATGATGGAGGAGTGCGTTAACAAGGGTTCCAGTGAGGTGCCCTGGTGCGGGGTGGACAACAAGTCCGGCTTGCTTATTGATAACAAGGATGTCAGTATCCTCGTAAATAACTGATAAGGGAATGGCTTCTGGTTGTGGGATAGCGGAGATTGGTATGGGCAGACGTATGTGTATGATTTTTCCCGCTCTGGGACGGTCGTTAGGTTTGACGCTGACGCCATCGCAAGTAATATGCCCCTCTTTCATGAGAGCTTGTATGCGAGCCCGCGAAAGCTCAGGCACTTCTGTAGTTAACCAAGCATCTAAGCGACCTTCCGCTCCAAGAGGTATGGTGATCACGCGTTCATCCCCAACATCTGGATCCAATAGGTCATTGTCTAAAATGGCTGATAGTTCGTTCATCTTTTCACTTGTAAATTTTTTTTAGCCCGTTTATTATACACGTTTTATAGGGGATTGTTCCAACACTCTTTATTTATTCGGGTTTTTATTTTTATGAACTGTTCTTGTCAACCACCTAAATTTAAAATGCAGGATTTTCGTGTTCGAATGATTCTGTTAAGAGGTGTCTTGCGACGCTCTTTTCTTCATTTTTTTCGTCCAGGCTATGTGCGTAAAAGCATTGCAGCACGTAAAGGGCAATGCTCGCGTTGTGGAGCCTGTTGTAATTTAATGGCGAAAAAAGGGTGCCCTTTGTTGGGTTTTGAAGAGTCGGGGCTTTCGCTCTGCAAGATACATGGACCCGTCCGCATGCCGAACTGTATCATCTTCCCTGTGGATGCACGCGATATCGCTGATCGCGACTTGGTCGCACATGGCGACGTGAAGTGCGGCTATAGCTTCGAATAAGGCCCCCCTAGCCCGAGTTTCCTAGTTATCAACGAAAACAATCGATAAGTGCTTACGCAT
>JBAXOG010000022.1:0-40923 GCA_037133395.1 bacterium
GGTTTTATATCTTAACAAAGCCGTTTTACTGTCCAGCATTTGGGGAGGGCCTCATGTCACCCTATTTTAATTTTTTTAAACGCTCATTATCTGGCAGTTAGCGCAGTGTTGCGATTGTTCCATTGGGTGGAGCTCTTTTCAACGAAGACGCTCGCGCCAACCTCCCATGCCAAGCAGAAGGCCGCCCAGAA
Source organism: bacterium (assembly GCA_037133395.1). Taxonomy (GTDB): domain Bacteria; phylum Verrucomicrobiota; class Kiritimatiellia; order RFP12; family UBA1067; genus CAIZQW01. The sequence continues at coordinate 192 of JBAXOG010000022.1, forward strand.
GCTCGATCCGTCAGCTCAAGTCCGCCTACGGGCAGCCAGCTGCACCGTGCTCATCGACGCGGCAGCCGATTTGTGCAGCGCGCCGGCTCCGGACCTGGGCACCATCGTCGCGGCAGCCAAAGCGTTCTTGGAGGCGCGGTGCCAGGAACCTTTGCGGATCTCGGATCTGGTCAACCATCTCGGCTATAGCCGGGCCCGAGTCTTCGACCTGTTTAAAGCCGGAACCGGCATGACTCCCAACGACTATCTTCTGCGCTGCCGCGTCCACATGGCTGAAAAACTCTTGTCCGACACCGACCAGTCTGTCACCGAGATCGCCCTGACAACGGGCTTCTCCTCCAGCCAGTACTTCTGCAAAGTCTTCCGGAAGTACACGGGGCAATCCCCCAGCCACTTCCGCAAGCCGCCGCCCCTCCCGGCCACATGACTCACCACGCATCGGTGCGGAATGGCGACGCGGGAAGTCCGTCCCGGTTATAACCGCAACCAATTCTTACGCAAACCTTCATAGACAACACACAATAAAGACACATAAGTCAACTAAACGTATTATCTATTTTGCAAATTCCGTTTTGCCTTCATCATTGTAGTCAAGGGGAACGCGTCAGTTCCATTCCTGTGCGAATATCAAAATAGCGTGTCGAGAAGGGTGCCATATTAACCGTAACCGTCGCGCGCTGATTCGGCTTGATCGTCTTTTCCCCACCCTTGACGGAATAGATTCCAATAATGCCTCCACCCACGGCAACATAGTCCTGATCGGTCGTATGCTCGACATACATCCGTACACCCGCCTCACGTATCAGCGCCTTAAAGAAGGAGACATCCGTTTTCAGCGGAAGGCCGAAATAGTAGACCGTCGCACCGTTGACATTCTTGACTCCTGCACCGATGTCTCCATTCTCATATTTTCCCAGTACGCGGACACTGTTGTCCACAATCTTAAAAAGACTGTTCACCCCCGCCGCATCCAGACGATTGGTTTGTCCTGCCAGAACGACGGTGACAACGAACTTGATCTTATCTGCTTTTTCTACATGCATATCCACAAGGGCTGAAATAGTCTTGACGTCATTGCTGACGCCATCTGTATAGCCTGCACCGGACATAAACACAACTTTACGCCCCTTGGTCACCACGCGCTCTTTGATGTAACTTCGCTGCGACTCATCCAGCTTGAACGTGTTGCCAAAGATCACAAGCTTGTATTTGGCGAGATCGACCTTCTCCAAATCCATCAGAAAAATCCGGTCCATGGCCACGCCCGTGCCCGACAGCGAATCCATCATTTCCTCGGTTATCTTGAAGGTGAGCTTGTCAATCCTCGCTGGACGCACATAGTTGAAGGACTCCATGTCCTGCACGAGCAACACTTCCGCGGGTTTTACGTAAGGCTCCTCCAGTAAACGACTGGACAACCCGAACAGATGTTTGGCTTCTGCCAGCATCGCCGGCGTACTCCACCAGCCGCTCCGGTTTTTCGGTCCAAAATCATACCACCACTGGCCTGCCGCCTCAGTCAACGTATACATGTAGTTCCGGCGCATGATGGCAATGGACTGTGCCTCGCTGTCTGGCACATCCGGCCATTTCACACCGCCTACACCTTTCTCTCCGATATTCAGATGTGTCGGCGTGTCATGCTCCGAGATCCAGACCTTTCCATTGAGCGAGACGCTGTCGACCAGCGTCCTGAAATATCCCGACCCGTACATGTTACGCGAGGTCAGCGGTCCGGAGATATAATCCACATACGGACTTCTGAATAACGTCTTGATGTCGAACTGGCTCGACTGCGCCCCGACCGTCCAGTTGCCGAAGAAGTAGCCGTAGAAGAGCCCGACGATGCACGGGCGCGGCCAGCTCTCCTTCGTCAGGCGGCACAAGCCGTTGACCAGCTCAGAGACTGTCGCCTGCTGGCATTCGTAGTAGTCAATCACATACCGATCTTGCTGCGGATCGCGGAAGTCGCCATCCGTGATTTCATAACGCCGATCATACGAGGGCACGACAATCTCATCAAACGTTTTGAACGTTGTACGCCATGCCGTGTTGACGTGTTCGATGCTTCCATATCTCGTCTTTGCAAAGGCGCTGAATTTCTTTCGCATCGCGTCCGAGGCATCGGGCTCGCTATAGATCCCGTAGTAGTGCCACTCGCCGTACACGCCGCCGCCAATATGGAAACCGATCACCCGGTCGCCCTCTGGTGTCTTTGCAAGTTCGTGTAAAAATATCTTCAGATTATCGCGAGCGAACAGGGCATATTTCTCAGAAGCCAGACTCTCCGCACGATTGCCACCAAAGGTATTCTTCTCCTCCTTCGTGCTGGTCACGCGGCAGATCTCGTTGGTGTTGCGCTGCAACCACCAGCCCGGCGCTGAGACATTGATGCGCGCCACGATCTTGGCCTTCGGGTTGACCTCCAGAATGCCGGCCAGTTGTTTGCGCACGCCCTCCATGTCGAAGCTCCCGTCCGGCCGCAGCGAATACTTGAACCACATATCCGTCTGGATGATCTCATAGCCCAGCGCGGAAAACTCCTCGATACTCTTGCGCGGCTGGTTTGTCCACGTCTCGCGGCTGTGCTCCGTGCCGGAATACATCAGCGGCGCCATGGGCTTGCCGTCCACCCAGATGACGTTCCTTCCCTTGTACGGCGCGACCTTCGCCTCCAGCCCGCTGCAGAGGCCGGACTCCGCAAGCATACTTACCGCCCATATCGCACCCACCAAAAATCTTACTTTGTGCATCCTTTTAAATCCTTTTCTGCTAAGTTGACTTATTGCCCACCTGTCACCTCGAACAACAGTTGCCGCGCAATGCACAGGGCGGTTCGCCATTATTCTCTGCGGCTACGAGAACGGAAGGTTCCGAAAGCAGCAGACCAGTCAATATCAGTACAAGTTGTTTCATAGTTTTATTATTATCGCACAATCCCGTTTCCTCCGCTATCGCAAGAACTTGTATTGTGCGTCGACATTCAGATTCGTCGAAATAAGCACGGTTGCTGCCATCGAGCCCGCCGCGAGCACGTTGTATCCGCCGACCCGTCTGCCGTCCTCGTCAAAGACCTCGGCACTTAATTTGGCAGCTTAACCTGATGAAGGGGCCGGGCGTTATGACCGTCTTCCCCCTGAACCAGCAGAACCACGCATGCCGTCTCCTTGGGCAAGACAACGGTCTGGTCAAGCACAAGCGGTTCGAGAGGTGAGACGCGCTTCAGGAGCACCCGGCGTGAAAGACGCGCTCCCCGGCCATCCAGGGCATCAGCGACAAGCTGCCCCGGCGCGAAAACACCGAAGCGGCCGGTCAGGCGCAGACGCCCGCCAGCCGGTGTGGCGCTCAAAGGGACAGACACCACGCCCGCCTCCGTGCAATCCAGCACCTCATGCCTGCCAGCGCCGATGCTCGTGGCAAACCAGTCGTACGTCCATGAAACGCTCTCCCCAGGCTGGAGGGTGGTCAAGGGCCCCAACATCTCACTCTCAAAAACAAAGGGGTTCTTCTCCGGATCATCCGGCATCACATTCTCCTTGCCCCAGGCTTTGAAGCTGCCCAGGCCATTCAGCCAGAACTCGACGCTTGAACCTTCAGGATAGGGCTTCTGCTTTTCAAATGTGAAGCACTGGACAAAGACCTTCCCTGTCAGGCCGTTCACGGTCGCCACCCAGCCCGCCGGACTGTCGAGTCCGATCTTCCCGACTTTGTACTGATACTCAACCACCATCAGGCCGCGTTTGGGATCCGCCTGAAAAGAGGGGTTCCGTTCATCCCCGAAGATCACGTCGTACCCCTTCGTGAAGTGACTCTTGGGGTTGAGGGGACAGTAGGCGCGCATCTCCGGATTATGCCCCCCGCCCTCGCGTCCGCCGTCCAGTTGCGTATGCGCCCAGATTCCCCAGCGGCGCGGCTTGTTGTCACAGTTTTTCATGGTTGCGTCAAAGCTGACCCGTGTGGAATCCTCATGCAGACGGATCACCCGCGAGAGCTGGATCCCGCTCCGCCTGTCCTCGCCGCTGGTCAGCCTGAGGGCTGCGACGCAGCCCCCCCTCGACAGGTGCTCCAAGGCATAGGGGCCTCCGTCCAGGATCGCGTCAGGAGGTCCGGGCCACTGCTCCGCGTTGTCCCACCCCTGAGGCGCGGGCCAGAGTTTGTCTCCGCCATAGTTAAGCCACTCGCCCGCGGGCCCCACGCCGGAAGCCGGGGGGGCCTTGCCTGCGAGCCCGGGATTCACCCAGAGAACATTTTCCGTGCCCAACCCGTACGCCATCACACGTCCGCCGATCGAGGGGACCACCTGGATTTCGACCAGGTTGTTCGCCATCCTTTGCGACGGCCAGCCGCGGTAACTGGAAGCCTCGGCCGTAGGTTGCTGGGCACCCGCGTATGCGGCACCGAGTCCTGCAACGATCAACACCGTCACTTTCATCATTCTTCTATTCATTCTGTCTCATCCTTCTCCTATTCTGATGTCAGATTAGCCCATTCATAGTCAGTCGTTCGGTCTGCTGGCGGACGGGAGTGGCTTGCTGGTGATCAGCCCGATGCCGGGGCCTTTGCTGCCGACGGCGCAATAGTAAAGATAGAACGTCTCGTTCTTCGGGTTGTAAACCAACGAAATCTTGTGGGCGTGTTTCGTGTCCAAGCCGCTGGGATTTCCGCCCGCCTTGTAGAGCGGTTCCGGATCGACTGTCCAATGGAGCAGGTCACGTGAGAAGGCGGTCATGATATGCGCCGAGCCCTTGCCGACGCCGAAGAAGAAGCACGTCCAATGATCACCGTCCCGGAAGATCTTCCCGTCCGCCGAGAACCGGTCATTGTAGCTGCCTTTCGGGCCGACGGGAATCACGGGGTTCTTTTCGTAACGTTTCCAGGAGAGCAGGTCCCCGGAGAACGCCAATCCCATCTGCTCGACGGCCCCTTTGGCGTTGTACATGTTGTAGAACCTGCCCTCATGTTCGAGCAGCCATGGCTGATAGATGCAGTCCTTCTCCCATGCGGCACCATCCTTCTGGAAGATGGACAGGATGGGCTCATCCTGCGCCCGCTGCCAAGTGATTCCGTTTTCACTGCAAGCAACGCCTTCATATCCCGGCTTCAGCTCGTATCCACCCTGCTTCGGGTAGGCACCATAAAGCGACCAGTATTTTCCATCTTTCTTCTTGAGCATTCGAGGCGCCTTGATGTCATAACTGTGGTAGAGATAAGCGCCGAGCACCCGACCGCCGAAGTCGAAATCGCCTTCCTTTCCAAACCCCATCGCCAGTTTCGGGTTGGTCCACTGGACAAGGTTTGTGCTTTCGGCGACAAAGCTGTTGTAACCCTTGCCGTTGAACGCGATGAAGCTCATGTACCATTTGTCAGGCTGCCCCGGCAGTTGATAGATGCACGGAACGTCCGTGTTCTTGAAGTTCTCGTGCCCGGGGATTCTGGGAGCACGGGAAATCACATGATCGGGCTGGTAGTGCCAGCCCCGGTATGGCGCGGACCATTTGTCCAATGTCTCCCGGTCAATGGGTTGGGCCGCCGTCGTTTCAGCGGCATGGAGCGTGGTCAGCGGCGCCAGAAGCCCGGTAAGTACCCACTTGACAACCGTGTGATTTACCTTCATCCGTTGGATCCTTTCTTTAGTCGTTAGCCTATTCATGGTCCGTTGTTCGATCTGCTGTCGGATGGGAGTGGCTTGCTGGTGATCAGCCCGATGCCGCGCCCCGCGTTGCCGTCGGCACTGGCCGGGGCCAGGCGGACCAACAGCCCGGCAATCGTATAATTAGCCGTTGTCCCAGCGGTCACCTGGACGCGGACATCGAAGTCGCCGGTCACGTTCCTGAAAAGGTATGGGGCGTTGACGTGCGTGCCGTCCCAACCGACCGCACTGTTGGGAGTGCCGATGGTCAACTCTCCCGCGGTGCCTGTCGTATTGAGAACGTTGGCGGCCGACTGGTAGAGTATCCCGTCCCAGATCGTGCCGCTGACGCCTGAAACCAGATAATCCCGACTGGCGCCAAAGTCATCAACCACGGAATCCGCGCGGCTCACGCCGGGGAGTGCCAACAGACACACCGCCGCCGCCGCAACCGCCCAAACCAGAAACGCCGTGTAAACGGCACTCTTCCCGCACATCCGTTTTACACCTGCCACGCCAAACCCCTCCTTGCATTACATCTTAAAATAGCGTTAATCGCGTCGTTCGTGAACGATTAATTGCTGAAGTTAACCGTAATTGTGACTTTGTCGCTTGGCTGCTCCAAAATAACTTCTCGGCCCTGACGTTTCCAGGCCCCCGCCCCCGTGACTTTTACCTCGGGTTCCGCGCTCGCTTCTGTGGGCAGCAGCCAGACGCGAAGACGCGCCGGACGCTTCGCGCCGGTCAGCGAGACCTCAGCCTTTGCACGCCCGCTCTCGAACGCCAGCGAGAAGAAACACCTGCCGCCCCCCGGCAGGGGCACGTCCGACGCGCCCGCCTGCTTGCCCGGGGCCATGTACGCAGACGGCAGTCCCGCGCAGAGCAGCAGGTCGTCACCCTTGGGGCAGACCAGTAGCAGCCGCGACAGATAGACCTGTTCCGCCGCGGACCAGATGTCGCACGGATCGCCACAGCCCGCCTCGGCGAACTCCTCGTACCAGCAGGCCGTCGGACTGGCACGCTCCGTGATGGCCTTCAGAATCGTCCACGCCTCCTCGTACTCGCCGAGCAGCAGGTGCCATTGCGCCACCTCCGCGCTCAGATAAGGCCAAGTCCCGTTTGAATAGCCGAGAAACCGGTGGAGCCCGTCCCGCTTGCTGTTCTGCAGGAAGCGCAGTGTTGCCACAGCCGCCGGATCGTCGGGGGGGATCGAGCCGAACGTGGTGACGCTCATCACGACGCCCCAGAGCGACTTGAACCGGGCTTTGCCCTCAGCACCGGCGAACGCGGGGAGCGCCCCGCTTCCCGCAGCCGCGATGGCTCGCAGGCGCACGGCAGCCAGCGACTCCCGGAAGGCCCGGTTGCCCGCCTCCAGCTCGCCCGCCTCAGCAAGGCCGAGCCGCCGCGCCGCCTCGGCCGCCACACGCGTGCCGTACAGCGGCCCGGCGTTCTGTGACCAATGATAACCGCCACCCAGCCCGCCGTCGCCAGCGCACGGCGGAAGCAAACCTTCGATTGTCACGTTCCCCTGTTGGCGCGGGCCCGCATGCCCGGCCCTCGCCCGCAACGTGGACGATGCGGCTTTCACCAGGGCCGGAGTCATCTCCTTCAGCCACGCCTCATCACCCCACAGTTCATAGTGGCCCCACAGCGCGGCCGCAGCCAACCCCTGCACAATCCACTGCTCGACGCCTGGCACAGTGAGCGCGTTGCGTTCCCACATCTCGAAGACACCGTCCTCCTTCAGGTGCCGCAACTGGTGCCGCAGCAGTTCCACGGCATCGGCCTGCAGGCCGATCTGATCCAAGGTCCGGCTCACCTGAAAGGTGTCGTACGGGTTCGAGCCGTAATAGTGTTGCAATCCTTTGAGAATCCGGGCGTGATCCGGACGCCACTCGATCATAGCAAGCATATACCGCACCGAGGCGTCGAAGGCATACTGCAACTTGGCATCGGGCAAAGTCACGCGGGCAACCGGACGGAGCCGTTCGCGCCACACCTTCGCGGCCTCGGCCAGCAATGTCTCAACCGGCGCGGGTTCGCCCAGGAACTGGAGGTCGAGTTTGCCGCTTGCGCCGGGCGCCAAGCTGAACGTGTGCCGCAGATGCGCGACACTGCCCAACGGCCCGGGCAGACGCCCCGCCTCCGGCCGGATCAGCATCCCGCCTGTTTCTGCCGCGCTTAAAATGGTCCGGCCGTCCTTGCGTTTGAGCGCCTTCCCTGTGAACGTGCCGCCCACGCCGCCCACCACATCGACCAGTTCGTAGGCGGCGGTTTCTTTACCCGTGTTGGTCACCTGGACACGCACACAGAAACCGCGCTCCTCCGGAGCCGCCGCGAACACGGACTGCTCCATCGTGACAGCGGGCCATATCAGGCGCGTCACGACCGTAGGCACCGGCTCGCAGACCAGCGCCTGTTCGACTTTTGTCCAAGGGCCTTGCCCCGCGAGGAGCACATGCAGACTAGGCCCCAGCCGGTTGTGGCCGATTCCGCCATAGTCCGGGTTGTACTCGAACGTCTGTACCAGGCCGCTGCCCGCCACGAACGCCTTCAGCTTCGAGTAGGGCAGCCCGATCGGCGTCTTGCAGGGCAGCGGTGTCAGGCTCGGGTTCAGCGGCGCAAGCGCCTCTGGGCCGGTCGGCGGCGACGCCAACGCGGTGCTGTCGGCCGGAAGTTCCGCCCGGCTCAGATAGAAGCCGTCCACATTGACGTTGCCCCCGTCGGCCAGCGCGCGAAACTCCAGCTTGTGCGCGCCGTGCCCCACGGCAGGCAAGCGCACCGCGGCATAGCGCCAGCCTTCTGGCTTCAAGCCCCAGTCGCCGGTGGAGGGCAGGGCGAGCGTCACCGCCCGCTGCGGATCGCCATCCAGAATGATCTTCACGGACGCGTCCCCCTCCGACTCGCGCGCATAGCGAACCGTCACAAACAGGCGGTCCAGCGCCTCCGGCAGATCCACCTGATAACAGAGCGAGTGCCCTTCCTTTCCGCCCCAACCGTTATCCACACACGCGCCGTCTGATGCGGCGGCCATGTTGTAGCGCGGCGCGCCGGAACCGGTTTGCGAGACGTACGCCTCTGCCTCGACCCACAGACAGAGCCCGACCTTCACCTCCTCCGCAAACACCGCCGCGGCAACAACGCACCCCCCGAAGATCATGCCGCGTTTCACCATTTCATTCATGCTGGTCTCCCTTGAATATATTCTTCTTCTTAAAAAATGCTGATCAGAGTCCCGCGCGGACGTTTTAGAAGAAACTGACCATTGTCCCTGCCGGCATCACGATCACCTGGTTGCCGACAGCCCTGACCCGTCTGCCCCCTGTCACCGACCAGCCACTGAAATCACTCCGGGTTATGGGAGAGGAAGCGGTAAAGATTACAGTCGGACGGGGAAGCGATGCCGAAGCCCCTGCCACCCGGGTGATCGTCACCGTCGCTATAGCCGGCAAAGTGAGCCCTCCTGTAACCTGGATCAAATCCGCAGATCCGCCATCGCCGTAATTCCAATCGATTGTTGCATTCGCAGCCACCTCGAGATTACCAACGACCGACAACGTCCCAACGGCATTCGTATCGCCCGGCGTGAGCGTAGAGGTCACGGTCAGTGTGCCGCCCGTCACTGCGCCACTGCCGCTCAGCGAGGCGAAGGTCTGGCTGTTGCCACTGAGATCCAGCACGCATCCAGCGTCAATCCGGGCCGAACTATTTGTCACGTTCTGTACAATCGCCGCACTGTAGCCCATCAGGTTGACGACCTCGTTCGAGCTCAAGGCCCGGTTAGCGATCAGCAAGTCGTCAATCCAGCCTTTAAAATTGATGTCAGCGGTCGTTTTGCCGACAACGAAATTTGCGGCTTGGACGTTGGGTCCTGATGATGTTAACGTGCTGACAGGTTTGCCATCCACATACATGGTCCGAGACGTGCCATTCCAGGTGACCGCGAGGTGGTGCCAAGCGCCGTCCTTCGGGTTTGTGGCGAGGCCGGTCAGCGCCGCCCAAGAGTCGCCATACCAGTAGTTGAACAATCCATAAGTTCCATTGAACCGGAAGCTATTGCACTGATTGTTAACATTGTTTCCCCAGCCGACAAAACCGCCGTTGGCCCCTGAACCGTTATCCTTTTCCCAGAGGGCGATGGTATAGGGACTCGCGCCCGTGGGGATGCCCGCAGGGAACACGCCTCCCTTGTTCATCGTGCTGGCACCATCAAGGTACAAAGCTCCGCCGTACTTTCCGCTGTTGGTATATACGGGAGTGCCGGTGGCGTTCACCAAAGTGTTGGCGTTGGTGCTGATATCTGCGCCGAGGGCTCCGGGATTGTTGAACGTGTAACAGGCCACTGTTCCCGCTGGCATAGGTGCCGGCAATTTGAGCGTACCGCCTGCAACGATCACATGAGCGTTGCCCATCAGGGGGAGCGTCAACACGCCTCCGCCGGTCTTGACCAGTTTGCCGCTGTTCGTGACCGTTCCAAAGCTTGTCCAGGCAGCACCTGTTTGCACATCAAACGTCGCATCTTGGGCCAGGTTGAACAGATTGGCAGTCATCCGCGTGACATTGGTCACCGTGAGTCCGCCTCCAGCCAGCGTCACGAGATTCGTGCCGAAGGCCAGATCGTTGCCGACTATGATCACGCCGTTGCTGACAAGCGTGCCTCCGCTGTAGGTGTTCGCGCCAGAAAGTGTAAGCGTACCCGACCCGTTTTTCAGAACACTTCCGACGTATCCTCCGCCTGAGTTGTCGTTCACGATCACCCCAGAAACCGTCAGGCTGGTACTGGTCGCGATGTTGAAGGTCTGGGTCCGGTTACCCGTAATGCCGTATCGAGCCGCGATGGCCATATTCGCTGCGATCGTGCCCGCGTTGCCTTCACCTTCCGTTGTCACGTCGCCAGGGGACGTCCCGTTGAGGATGAACCAGTTGCCTGCAGACCCTGTGAACAAGGCGTTGCTGCTCAGAGTAAGCCCACCGAAATACTCGGAACACCCCTGCAAATCAGCCGTTCCTCCACGTAAAGAGATCAGCGCAGCATCCTTAATATTGTTCGATATATTCCACCGCAGCACGCCGTTGGTCAGCACAATCGTCTGACCGTTGATCGTAGCGTTGTTGTTTCCCGATTCCTCAAGTGCCAGCACACCCTCGCGAACCGTGGTGGTTCCCGAATAGGTGTTATAGCGCGATGTCAATGTCAGCGTACCGCCGCCAACCTTGCTGACACTGCCAACGTATCCTCCTCCCGACTTATCGTTCACCATCGCCCCGGAAACCGTCAGGCTGGTACCAGTCGCAATGTTGAAGGTCTGCGTACGGTTCCCCATATTACTACCGTATCTAGCCGCGATGGCCATGCTCGCGGCGATCGTGCCCGAGTTGCCTTCACCTTCCGTTGTCACGTCGCCGGGTGATGTCCCGTTGAGGATGAACCAGTTACCCGTCGAGCCCATGATGAGGGCGTTGCTGCTCAGGGTCAAGCCGCCGAAATACTCGATATACCCCTGCAAATCCGCTGCCCCACCGCGCAACGCGACCAGCACAGTATCATTGACGTTGTTATTCGTATTCCACCGCAATACGCCGTTGGTCAGCACAACCATCGGCCCGTTGATCGTCAGGTTTCCGGCCGTCGTATCTGCAAGGGCCAGTACGCCCTCGCGGACTGTGGTTGTTCCTGTAAAGCTGTTGCGCGCCGTCAGCGTCAACGTACCTGGTCCGCTCTTGATCAGACCCGATGAGCCGGAGAGGATTGAGGTGATCATCGCCGAGTTTGTATGGACGGTAGCCGTTGGGGTCCCCCCCGCAAGATTGAGTGTATTATTGACAATCGTCCAGTTATTGCTGTTATTGTTTTCCCGATTTCCGAACTGTAGATTGCCGATGATCCGCGTACCCGAATCGTTTGTCACGGTCACGTCGGCCGCAACGGCATTGGTAAAAAAGGCCGTGTTTCCAGACCCGTCTGCAATCGTTCCCCCCTCCCAGTTGCCGGAGTTACTCCAGGTACCGTTGCCCGTAGAACTCCAAGAACCGTCAGCGGCCCATCCGGTGGCACTCATGCCAAGCGCCGCCAGAAGCACCGCCCCTGCCCTGTTCGCAGTCTTCCGGAACCGGGACCATGAATGTGTCACACACTGCATCAGTCTGTATCTGCTCATACCCTGTCTCCTTTTCGGCAACTCGACGCTCAACATTCGACGTTCGATGTTCAAGTCACCTTTTCCCTCTTGTTTGTTGTCCCGCTGAAACCGTCAGCGAGCGCAGCCTTTCTAAAATATGCCGCTATGTTACAACAGTCCGCGAGCTGGCACAATGGATTATTCAGACAAAGTCTTGGACTTTCTGGCCAATTGTTTTTATTACTAATTAGTCCAAAGCTAACTACTAACTCTATTTTATTCAACTTTTTTATGTTATTGCAATTCTTAACAGGTGTGTTATTATACACCCTTGAATTTTTATTACAAATATAGATTAAAATATTATGAAACAAACAACCACTGCGTCCACCTACACGGTGCCGGCCCTGGGGAAAGGGCTGTCCGTCATTTCGTTCTTGTGCGAAGCCAGCTATCCCCTGTCTCTCACTGAAATTGCGCAAGGGTGCAAGATGAACACGCACATGGCGTTGCGTATTTTACATACGCTGGCACGCGCGGGCTGGATCACCTCCGAGAGCGATCCCCCGCGTTACCGCCTCACCTTGGTTCCCTTTCACCTCGCCAGCAAAGTCCTTCACAGGACTGATTTGGTCTGTGAAGCCGAGGCGCCCCTGCGAGACCTCTGGCAGCGCAGCGGTGAGAGTGTCGGTCTTGCCGTGCTCGATCAAAGCAAGGTCATGTATCTGCTGCATTTCAACAGCGTGCGCCCGATCAGCATCTCCGGCAAGGTCGGCGCACAGTATCTCCTGCATTGTTCCGCGCCAGGAAAAGTCATGCTGGCATGGAATCCGCCTGTAGTCTTGGAGCAGACCCTCGCAGAGGGGCTTGAGCGCAAGACACGGCATACCCTGACCTCCGCCGCAAAATTGCGGCAGGACCTTTACCAGATCCGCAAGCAGGGCTTTGCAATAGACAACGAGGAGTATGCGAACGGCGGACTCTGCTGTTCAGCGCCAATCTTCGATTTCCAAGCGCGCCTCGTCGGCGCTGTGAACATGTCCGTGCTCACGCTGCAATACACACTGGAAGACTTTCTGAAAAAATGGAGTCCCGAAATTATTACGACAGCGAACCGAATATCCAAGAATCTGGGCGCACCGTCCGAGCGAGCCATACCCGTGGAGAAATAAACGATGAAACCCCTTCGAAGCCTTTTTTCATGCCTCGTTCTCTGGGGCGGCGCCTGTTCAGCATTCGCCTCGCAGCAAGCCGACCTGCCGCCGCTGGCCTTTGTCGTCCAGGAACGCCTCGGCAACCCCGACGGCGTTGTGCGTTACCACTCCCGGAACGTGGTCAGCACGTGGGGTTGCAAGATTCAGCGACTTGACACACCACGGACGAACGCGGTACCCCGCACACTGTACGAGAACCCGCTGGCTGCGATCTTAGACATGAATCTGAGCTGGGATGCGCGCACGCTATTCTTTACCATGCGTGTCGGCGAGAAAGACAACTGGCATCTCTATGAAGTTGGCGTCGACGGCTCTGGCTTTAAGCAGATCACCTCCGGCCCCTATCACGACTTCAATGTCGCCGAACTTCCTGACGGCAACCTTGTCTTCGCCTCGACGCGCATCAAGAGCTTCAATATGTGCGCCTGGGAGCTCGCCGCTGCGCTCTTCAGCGTGCGGCGCGATGGCACGGGCTATCGCCAGCTCACCGTGAACACCCTCAACGAGTTCTCCCCGCAGCTTCTTCAGAACGGACAGATCCTCTATACGCGCTGGGAATATGTGGATCGCGATGTCAAATGGCGGCAGTCCCTCTGGACAATCAACCCGGACGGTTCCGACGTGAAGCTCTACTTCGGCAACACCATCCGCGATCCCGCTGTCTTCTGGCAGACCCGCCCCATCCCCGGAAGCGACCGCCTTGTCGCCACCTTCGCGCCGCACCATGGATGGCCCCTGGGGGCGATCGGATGGATCGACCGCAGACATGGCGTGGAGGGTCCCCGGGGGAAAGGCTACGACTGGATCACCTCCGAATATCCGTCCATTTTTGACAACGGGGGCGCAGTCGAATGGGCCTACCGCGACCCCTTCCCGCTTTCGTCCGACCGGTTTTTGGTCAGCTACGGCGGCGGGAAGAAGGGGCCGAACGGACGGTTCGCCCTTTACACCCTCTCTTCCAGCGATGCGCTTGAAAAAATCTGGGAGGACCCGCTCCTGAGCTGCACCTATCCGCTCCCGCTTCTCCCCCGCCCGCGTCCTGCAATCATCCCGGTACGGCCGTGGCCCCCGGGCGTCGTCACGGGCACCTTTGTGGTACAGAACATTTATCGCGGCTTGGGAGACGCTGTCAAGCCAGGGGAGATCAAGGCGCTACGCATCATGGAACAGGTTCCAAAGTTTCCGCAGAATGAAACAGGCGAAGGGCGTTACCGCGTCTACGAGATGAATCCGGTGATGGGGCAGCGCAGCTATCATCTGAAGCGCTGCCTGGGAACCGTGCCCGTGGAAGCCGACGGCTCGGTCCACTTCACCGTGCCTGTCTTCAGGGAACTCTATTTCCAAGCCTTGGACCAAGAGGGAAGAGCCGTCCAGTCCATGGGCTCGGCTGTCAACCTGACCCCCGGCGAGACGGTCTCCTGCGTCGGCTGCCATGACAACCGTGACGCGACACCGCCAGGGGATCGCCCGTCGGCCCTCACGCGGCCCCCTAGCCCGATCACGCCCTATCCGTGGCTCGCCGATGGCTTGATGCCCTATTGCAAGGTCGTCCAGCCTGTGCTTGACCGCCACTGCACCTCTTGTCACAGCGGACTCCAGCCAAAGGCGGGCCTGGATTTGTCGGGCGACAAGACACGCTTCTTCAACATGTCGTATGACCACATCTTCAGGCGTGGTCTTGTCTCGACCATACGCTTGACCGCCAATGATGCGCAGGTCATCCCGCCCAAGAAATCCTTCGGCTGGATCAGCCCCCTGCGCGCGCACCTTGAAGGGACGGCGCCCAAGCACGAGACGGTTCGCATACCCCGCGAGGACCGTGAGCGCCTCTATCTCTGGATGGATTCGAACGCCAACTACTATGACACGTATGCGCGGACGCGTCCGCAGACCCGCGGTGACCGCGACCTCTGGGCGGGCGCATGGTTCACGCAACGCGTGGATCCACTCCACCGTTCCGCCTGCGGCTCCTGTCACAAGCCTCTGGGGCGTGACCAATATGCTGATGACTCTCACGTCATCAATTTATCCACGCCCGAGGCAAGCTTCCTGCTGCGTGCACATCTGAGCATCGAGCAGGGCGGTCGCGGGATTGCAAAGGAGGTGAAGGGAAAGCGTCCGCCGCTCTTCCTTTCGAAGGCGGATCCAACGTACACCGTCTTCCTCGACGCCATCAAGGAGGGGAAACGGGACATGCTTGCCACGCCCCGCATGGACATGCCGGGAGCACTCCCCGTGCAAGGCCCGCAAGACTGGGGCCTGTTTCGCGGCACAACCGACCCGGCACAGCCCGCGCCGGGACATTTCTGGTCACAGCAAAACAAGTAACAACGTCCTTTATGATTATTTTTTGCAGGTGGCGAGCGAGCGCCGCATGAGACAACACGTATGAAGCGAGAGAAAACACAGGTGCAAAAAGGCGTCAGACTTGAAGAGGGCTTTTGCAATCAAGTCATGTATGTGATCCCCCTGCCTGTCATTCAAAACGAGAGCAAGCATCCCCTCGTGCGGGCTCTCTATGCCACAGCACTCGGTTATTTTCCGGAAGCACACCATCACTATCGAGAACGTGCAAACGGCTGCTCAGAGCATATTTTGATCGTATGCACAGCAGGCGAGGGCTGGGTCGAGATCGAAAACAAGCGCAAGCTGATCAAGCCACACCAGGCCCTTCTGATCCCGCGAGGGTTACCGCACGTCTATGGGGCTGCCTCGGATAATCCTTGGACCATCTACTGGTTTCACTTTTCAGGAGATGAAGCCGACTACTATTTGGCCTGCCTGCCACCGAAGGACTATGTGTTGCCCATCTCCACCTCCTGCGAACGTGACCTTGTTGCCCTATTCACCAGCGCGTATGCAGCCATCGAGCGAGAATATAGTGAAGCAACAATCATTCACCTTTCGCAAATCATGCGACACCTCATGAGTCAGTTATTTTTTCATAACCGCGCCTATTCCGCCATTCACCGCTCAAACACGACCCGTAACTTGCGGGATACGATCACCTATATCATCTTGCACTGCAACGAGCCGCTCACCCTCGAAGATCTCGCACACCAAGCCAAGCTCTCCGTCCGCTCCTTTACGCGACTCTTTCACCAGCAAACCGGCCTTGCGCCCATGCAGTATGTCATTCAGCAACGCATGAGATGCGCGTGCAAACTTTTGGTCGACGCCTCTTTTACCATCTACGAGATCGGACTGAAGGTCGGATATGAGGACCCCTGTTATTTCTCACGTCTTTTCTGCAAGGAGATCGGCTTCTCACCGCGAGACTACAGACTCAAGCACAGTCCGCAAGCTGAACCTACATTTCCGACTTGACCCCAGCGTTCAGTTTGTGGACCTTATTTCCACTTACTGATACACCTAAGCACATCCTGCTGGACATTCTCTGCTGCGCTCAGGCAAAGGAAATCGTACCGCAACTGGGCGTGAGCTTCTGGACTATTGAAGAGCGCGTGGCGAACATCTACAAAAAACTCCACGTCCGTTCCCGCGCAGAAGCTGTCGCCAAATACCTCGGCACGTGACCCGCACCGAGCTTATTTTCTTAATCTCTCCTTAGTCGGTTACGCTCAGGGTTGTTTTGTTTCCAACATTTTCACCAGCGCCGACGCCTCAATTTCCGTCTGCGGCGCGAAGGCATCAGAGCTCGCATATCGTAAAAGCGAATCTAGCAGACATGCCGCTTCGGGCTTGTCCTTGAGAGCCTTCAAATCCGCCGCGCACACCAGTAGCCGCCCAGCACCGACCTTTGCCTCGAAGATCAGTCCAAGCCTGTGATTCCGGTCAAAGTTGTCGATCACCTGCACGATTGGTTTAAATCCCTTCGGCCAGGTATCGAGGATCACTCCGCGACTGTTCATCACAATGTCGAACCACTGATAATCGCTATGAAATGCCGTCGGGAAACCCGCCAAGGCTGGATGACCTTCCTGAATCAGCAGCCCCAGCGTGCCAGGTGCGGGTGACTTCTTATTGTGAAGTGCGATAGATCTGAACATCGGGTAACACCAGAAATCAGAGGCGAAGAAGCCTTCGATGCTGTTGGTCGGGAAAGTGGCTTTCTCAGGAATGAAAACGACACGTTGGCCTCGCGCCAATGCCTCGCGCGTCGCTGTGTCGAATTGGCGAACCATGGTGACATTGGCTGGCACCGTGGCGGTTGCACCCATCGAAGGATACACCCAGAGCGAATACTGGTTCTGGATGGCTGTTCCCTCGACCTTCAAAGCAAGCGTCAGCTTTTCCGCACGTTTAATCTCTTTCGGAAACACGAAAGTCACACGCTTGCCCGCCGTCGTGACCTGTCCTTGCGCAGCCTGCATCGGCACGCTGCCGCCGCACCAATCTTTTCCAATGGCATCTGTCAATGCGTAGGTGAGCGATGTCTGCGGTAAATCGCCTGATCCGTAATTCGCTACGAGCGCCTCCGCCGTAAACGTCTCTCCCGAACACCACGTGTACTTCGGAAATTTCGCCAGCACCACGATCGCGTCGCAGAACCTGCGCCACTCCTCCGGCGTGACCAGTCCCTTCGATTCCATGAACGCATTCAGGATACCGACAAGCGCCGTGCCCTGACCTGGAAAATCCTGCAAGTCTAAAAGCTGGAATCCGCCCATGCCAGGCGTGCGTAGCGCAGCCTCGACCTCTTCGCGGTAGTTGATGAGCGTCAGCGCACCCGATGCACGAAAGAAATCATGCGCCTGCTCCAGCATCCCCGCCGTGGCCAGACGATCACGGAAGATCTCGAAGTTCACCGCGCGCAAGCTGCCCGAGTATTTTGAAATCTCCCGGAAATCCGGATAGACCTGATACTGCCCGACCTCATGACTGACGAGCGGGCACGTCACATGCCGAATCGCCGCCGAGTAGTCGTTTAACGTATTGGCCGGCCCTGTTTGCACAGCGCCCAACGGCAGATCGGCATGCGAGTAGGAGCCGCGTATGTTGCCTTCCAGGCCGGGCTTGCTCCTGAACGTGACCCAGAAATCATCGCCGCCGTTCTGCAGACACACATCAAAATCAGGGTTGCTGACTTGCGTATAAAGATGCCGCGGATCAAACGTCCGCAACTCCCTGATCATCTCAGCGCGCACAGTCTGACCTTTGAAGTTCTCATTGCCAAGCGCAAACAGCGCAAAGGAGGGCGAGTTGCCGAAATGGCGCAGCATGCGGTGCGCCTCCGCCATCGAATACCTGCGCCGCTCAACATCTGCGCCCAGATTGCCGCCGAAATTAGCCAGCTCGGGTTGCAGCAGAAAGCCGGTCTCGTCCGCAGCCTCGAACGCCGCGCGCGGCGGGCACCAGGTGTGAAAGCGCACGTGGTTCATCCCATAGTCGCGGCACGTCTTGAAATAGGCCAGCCAGGCGCTCTTGTCCATGGGCGCATAGCCCGTAAGCGGAAAGACACAGGCATCATGCTTGCCCCGCAGAAGAATTGCTTTTCCGTTGAGTGTGAACTGCGTGCCGCGCGTTGAAAAATCGCGCAACCCGAAGCGCGTTTCGCAGCGATCCTTCTCGCCTTTATCCGACGCGAGCGTCACAGTCAGCCGATGCAACGCAGGATTGAACTCGTCCCACAGAGGCGCGTCCGCACCCAGTTGCAGTTGTGTTTCAACAACACTTCCATCCCGCGCTTCGGTGAACGAAACCTCACCCTTGACCGACACCCCTTTCGCCGAGCAGTCCAAGGCCAGATGTCCTTTGGCCGGATGCTTGGTCTCATTGCCGAGCGTGACACGCACCCGTGCTGTACGGCCAGCTGCGTCGGGATAAACAGCGATGTCTTCGATCCAAAGCCGGTCTGTGACCTCCAGGCACAGCTCGCCCAGAAGTCCGTTCCAGTTGGTCTGGGTATCATCCGAGACCTGATGTCCGCGTGCAGGCAGTTTCTCAAGCCGGTTGTCGATCCGCACCGTCAGCCGATGTTTCCCGGAAGATAATGTCTCCGGTAATGCATAAATATGCTCCACGGTTAAAGAATCCTGCTGTCCCAGACAGACATTGTCGATCCAGACGGCGGACAGTTTAGTCCGTTCGATACGGAAGACCACCCGCTTGCCCTGCCACGACTCCGGGACCTCGAACTCGCGCTGATACCACGCTGCACCAGCATACGAAAACCGGCGCGACAGGTGAGAGGTGAAACGCGAAGAACGATCCATCGCCAGCAACTGGGGATGAATACTCTCCACCGCCTGACCGTTCACGACACCCTCGCCCTTCTTGGCCTCGTCCGTAGTGCCGGGCAGCGGAATCGTATCCTTCAAGTCACGCGCAAACCAGCTATCCTTTTCGCCTTGATCTTTTGAATCCAACTCAAAGCGCCACATTCCCGCGAGAGCAATGGCATCAGATGCAACGGCGTGTCCAACCAGCACCAGCCATCCAACGCAGATCAGGTTTGTTGTTCGGTTCATGATTTACTCTTCTGACCATTCTGTGTTACGTGAGATTTCCAATTACTCGATTCCAGTGCTTGCCGTGCGCAGTCTCTTTGCCATCCGCGAGTACCCGCAGAATCATTTTTCAAGAACTGACTCTAACCTTTTATTGCCCATTGATTCATCATCCATTGGAATCGGCACCAGGCGAAAGTACTCCTGTGCATAACGCTGCCCGATGATGGCCTGAGCCTCCGAGCTGTAGTGCACATAGTCGCCGATATGACCATTCACAAGGTCGAGCGCATCCACACAGGCCGTGCCCGGACGATACGAGGGAAGTCCCAGCAAGACTGCGTTGATATCGCGAAAACGGGTCCAGGCGAATTTTTGGGGGATATTTCTTTTTCTTTCCCTGTCCACGATGAAGGAGCCGATTGTGCAGGCAATAAAGGGCAGATTTGGCTGCTCGAAATCGGCCCGCAGATTATCCACCAATTTAAAAAGATGGTCCTTGTAGAGAGGATAACGATTTTCGTTGGAGTCGGATTCGCCTTGCAACCACAGGGCGGCGCACAATCGCGCCTTTCCAGGCGGGGCCTGCTCCAGTGCCAACCGAACCCGCTGCACCGCGCGATCATAAAGTGTCGAGGCATTTCCTTTCCTCCATACGTCGATACTGGATCCGCCTTTGGCACAAGGGATCAACCCAACCATGACATCCGGTTCGCGGGCTATGACGGCCTCGGCGAAGGCTAGTCCCGGTCCTACTCCCCGCCCCATCTGGCAACCCTTCATCGTGACCGGATCACCATTGAAATGCAACGGATGCTGGGCGACATACCATTGGTCGTTTGTGAGGTGCATCATCACGATGCGCGGATTGGGCGTCTGCTTCGCGGGTAGTTTACCGGCCCCTTGCATATTCGACTGGCCTATCAGCAGGAAGAGATCGAGTCGCTTGACTCCCGGGGGCAGTTTCGTGATGTCTACGGGTTGCATAGGAGTAACCGCCTGGTCCGATCCTTCACCCGAACCATTCGCTGGTTTTAAATTATCATCAGGCGCGGCATGTGTAACGAGTACCGATACCATCAATACCAACGCAACAAGCAAGCCATTAACTTTCTTCATCTCTCATCTGCCTTTCTATTCAATTACCAGATTCATCTCCTTTGAATCCTTACTTTGCTGGAGCAATCATGATTCGGTGCCGCACGGGCACCACCGCCACCCGTGCCTTGTCCCGCAGTTCAGCGCAACGCCGGATCAGGGTCTGCTGCATCTGGTCATACGTGGCCTTGAATTCCGGCATCAGTTCACGCCATGTGTACAAGGGATGGAGCAGGTTCTTCACCGCCTGAACCTCGAACGCCTGCTGTTCCTGAACAGCTTTCTCCACGACTGCGAAGGGTACGGAAAAGGGGTTATCCAGAAATTCTGCAGCCAGGTTGATCCCCTTAGCCAGTTCATTGGCGGAGTAAGTTTTGGTCTGCTTGCCCCAAGTAATCTTCATGCGATCAGAGGGCGCATGGGTCACCACCAGCATGAACCGATTCAGGTCTTGATTGAAGGGAAGGAACTCGATAATCCCGCGGGTACTCATGATGTCTTCGGGGGTACCATAAAAACAAAACGGATATCGGGCTGATTCAATCTCCATGCCATCCGCCGATGCAGAAAGTAACGTGTGTCCCTCCGAAACGCTACCTTGCCCGGTTTTCATATCGAACTGAATCATCCCAATTTCCCCATTGCCCTTCAGCGCCTTCAGAAAGGCGTAAGCCATGATGAGATGGCCGTTCAGCGAGGGATGCACCCCGTCATTGCCGCCCACCCGATACTGCGGCCCGTATTTCGCCTTCGCCTTGGCCATGACATCCATCATCAAGTCATGAATATCGGCAAAACCCAGATCATTCTTGCGGGCCACTTCTCGCGCGACGGCCGCCACCTCCGCCAGGGCCTTGTTCTTACCGGCCGCGTCCCCGCGATAGGCAGCCGGATCCACCGCACCGGGCGTGCCGATGACCCCCCATCGCGCACCTCCCGCCCTGAATTTGTTCACGATCCCGTCTAGAGCCACGCGATAGCGTTCCCCTCGCCCCTCAAGCTCTGGCCCAGCTCCCGCATCGTTCATCCCGAAACACGTTGTGAACACGGTTGGCTTGAACGGTAACGCATCATTGCCCATCCTGCCAATGAACCCCCAGGTCACCTCGCCATTCCACCCCATCTGCATAACCTGGAGGTCCTTCTGAGGCTGACACATGAGGAGATAGTCTTCAATGAAAACCGAATAGCGGCGCTGCTCGGTGATGGAATCGCCGCACACCGCCACGAAGTCCCCCTGGCTCAACTCCCCGCCACGAACAATCACCATGTCCCCCGTTAGCAGGGTCAAGACGCCGATCACGCATTTCATCTGACGTAATATCCCGCACTCCTCAAATCTTTTGTACCGATTCATTATTTCACCTCTTTCAATAAAAGTTCCGTTACGCGGGTTATTCCGCTTTCGTGGTCAATGTCTGTATCCGCTTGTTTGCACCCGCATTCCGATGAGGCCGGTATCCCCATTTTTCAAGGTAGACTTCGGCAGGCTTGAACGCATCGCCTATCTTCTTGAGCCGGGTCTGCAGATGCCCATCAAGCTTGGCAACCAAGGCGGCAAACTCCGGCTTGGCAACAAGGTTTTCCATCTGGCCGGGATCCTTCACATCGTCATACAGATCAGACGGTCCGTTGAGACCGCGGACATAAGTATAACGGTCCGTGCGGATGGCGCGGTATTCCTCGCCTGGCTTGAGCCCGCCGAACGGCGCCACGACCATGTAAAGCGCGGCACGGTCTTCTTCGCGCCTTTCGCGCAACAGCAACGACAGATCGTCCCCTTGGATCGAGTCGGGAATCTTCACGCCAATCAACCCCGCCAAGGTCGGGAAAATATCCGGGGTGGTCAGTGGCGTGCGGACGACACGGCCCAAGTTGCCGTGGATCACGGGGTACCGCAGAATGAACGGTACATTGGACGCCTCGCTCCACGGATATAACTTCTTCATCGGCTCGCCCCCATGCGAACCCAACATTTCGCCATGATCGGCGGTGAACACCACGATCGTATTACTGGAAAGACCAACCTCCTCCAGAGTCTTCAGCACGTCCCCGACACACTGGTCGATGGCTGTACAGCTTGCGTAATACCCTTGGGCAAACTTCCTTGCCTTTCTCTGCATCTGGGAAGGCACATTGGGGGGCAATTGAATCTTGTCCAGAGGATAAAGCTCCATGAATTCCTTCGGCGCTTGTTCAACTGGGAAGTGGGGTGGGCCGTAGGAGACCATCAATACGAAAGGCCGCTTACTCGACGCCTGATCACGGATATATTGCTGCGCATCCCGGGTTTGGGCAAACGCATCATAACCATCCCAGAACAGTTTTACGTCCGAGTTGCCGGTATAGTAGTGCGAGTGGTTGTAATTATGATCGCATTCGGCGGCCTTCCAATAATCCCACCCCTGCCGACGTTCAGGCGGGATGTAAGCCGTCCGACCTAGTCCATCCAGATGCCATTTGCCGATGTAGGCCGTCGCATAACCGGCGGATTTAAGGACCTCAGCGATGCAGACCTCCTTGTCCGGCAAGTGCCGGTCATTGAGAAAGATGCCCGTAGAAGTTGGATAACGCCCGGTCATCAGCGCCGCGCGATAAGGCGTACAGACCGGGCAGACCGATACCGCATTCTGGAAATTCAATCCCTCCTTCGCCAAACGATCCAGGTTAGGCGTCCTGACATTCGGGTCGCCCGCATACCCCGTGGCCGACGCCCGCCACTGATCGGCCAGCAGATAGACGATGTTGGGTTTTGCGGTATTCGTTTCATGCCGAGCCCCGCCTGGCAGAGAGACCTTGAGCAACGTTACCCCGTGAGCAGGCACCTCAACCGTATAACTCCCGTCGAAAGTCCCAACATCCTTCTGCCGCCACAGGTCCCTCAATAGCTGGGGACTCTTCAGCCCCGCCTCGCCCCAGAGTAGCGTCACGGAAGCAGGAGTGACACCAAGGTTGAAAAGGCCGATCGCCTTGGTTCCATCGACCAACTCCTTAATATAGATTTTGGTCGTATCTGACGATTTGATGCATCGAACAGACTTCGCTAGCGGATCTTGGTCAATCGCCAGAACCTCGTCATTGGCCAGGAGACCCAGAGTGAATGGATCCAGTTTTTCAAGGTCACAGCCCAGCAAGAGTGGGGCGGAAAGCAAGCACCAGAGGGATATATGGGTATACTGCTCGTCGGGAGTAAGCCTGTTCGGCCGGGGTTTCCCCCACCCCAGTTTACCCAGGACCAGCATATCCGGATCATTGTAGTGACCAGGTGTCTGGAATGGGGCCCACCGGTCCTGTCCGAATCCGATCCCTGAGATGCTCTTCCACTTGTCCACGATATCGCCCGTCGTCCGCCAGAGATTAGCCAACTCACCCCATACCGCCGCGTTGGTGAAGGCTGCTGCATTGGACAAACTGTAGACAATATCGCGCCCTGTCGCCCGCAACGCCTTCCGCATTGCCTCCGCATGGGGGAGATCAATCGGGCGCCAGTCGTATTTCAGAAAATCAACGCCCCACTCGGCCCACTGGTTGGCATCCTGAGTGAAGAAAGGCACAGTGCCATGAACCCAGTTGGCTTTGCGGCGGGTCCCGGTCTGCTTGAGATCCTTGACATCCAGTCGGAGGAACTCGTTATGCTCACCCCGCTCCATCCAGTCGTAAATTCCATCCGCTCGGTCGCAGGATGAGCCAGCCCACCCCGCATACGATCCCCGCCACGGCGTGGAATAGATGCCAAATTTGAGGCCAAGCCCATGAATCTCATCGGCAAGCGCCTTGATATCGGGAAATTTAGCGTTAGGCTGGATGGCATTATGCTTGCCACCGCGCTTGCCCTGCCAAGCATCATCGATGTTGATGAAGCTCCACCCATGCTGGTCAAGGCCGGTTGCCACCAAGGCCTTCGCCGCCCGCAAAACCTTCTCCTGGTCAACCGCTGCGGCCCAGCAATTCCAACTGTTCCATCCCATAGGAGGAGTGAGGCAAATGGAGTCCCCTGCAATGATCTGAAAGGGCCGCCGGACCTCGCCCTTGGCATTGCGGGCAATCAGCACGACTTGATACTTCCCGGCTTTCTCCAGTCGTCCAGTGATCCGCCCACGCGCAGGTTCGAGATTCAGTCCCTCAGGCAAGCCCTCAACGGAAAAGGTCATCGGCCGTTCCCCTGTCGCAGGGATCAAATACAAACAAGGCGATCCGGGCCTGACGCCAAACAGTGAAGGTCCGTTGATGCGCGGTGCCGCCGGTGGCGGTGGTGTCAAAGACGCAGGCAACGGCTCCAAACCAACGGTGGCCGCGATATTGCCTTTGACTTCCCGGGATACCCCATTTGTGGATTTACCCAAAGCCTGTTCCCATGCTTTAGGGACAAATCCGAGCGACTGGATCGCTTCAAACCACCCGCGCGCCATCTGGCCATACATGACATTGTCCGGATGATTGATCCTGTTGGAAAGCCGCTTCGGGTCAATGGACCTGGGATTGCCCGGGTCGGTCAGGAAGTACCGGTATTGGTTCACCGTCGCGATCCGGAATCCGCGTTTCTTGCGCTCAGGCACCAGGGTCTCGCGGATGAAGGTATTATAGGCCAGAATATCCTCATTGAAGGAGGCTCGCGGCGTAATCTGGGCGACTACCAGGGTCACCTCCTTGTTGGCCGCGAATATCGTTTCCACTAGACGTTCAAGCTGGCTCGGGCTCTGCGGGCTGATGCCGTTGATCCCGATCATTAACAGGATCACCTCCGGCCGATCGGCCTCAATCCATTTCGCAATCCGCTGCTGGAGGGACGTGATGTTCCAGCCCCCATATCCGCGATGCTTGTCCTGCCCAAAATCCCGCAAGTCAAACTTCGGTTTGACCGTTCCGCCCAAGGTGGGATCACAGTTTTTTTTGTTGAACGGCTCGGGGGATTCGCCGACATATTGGACATCAACCCCCGATTCCTTGAGCAACTTGAACAACTCTCCTCGATAACCGAATTCAAAGGGGTGCGTCCATTTGGGATTATCGGTATACCCGGCCGTGATCGAATCGCCTGCACACATAATCCGCAAAGGCCGCCCCTCGGCCGTTTGACCGGAACACGATACCACTACACAGGTAAATATTGACAACCAAAGTCCATTACGGATTGATATCATACCAGTAACCTCTCCCCTTTTACTCGCCAGTAATGAAGACCGCCTCCACTGGCTTAAATGTATAATGGATTCGGGTGACATCCATCCCGGCATCCTGAATGTGTTCATACTTCGGTTTCGCGGTCACCCCTGTTGAAGGGAACATCAGCTTCGGAACAAATTTGCCACGGATCCGAATTGCGGTTTCTCGTTCCTTGTCCTCAGCATTGGCAATGAAATAGTAGTCCCTCCCCTCCTTCACCTTGTGGATATAGGAGAACCAGCCACTGCGTTCAT
This sequence comes from bacterium, assembly GCA_037133395.1. Classification (GTDB taxonomy): domain Bacteria; phylum Verrucomicrobiota; class Kiritimatiellia; order RFP12; family UBA1067; genus CAIZQW01. The sequence goes on from JBAXOG010000022.1 coordinate 26,079, forward strand.
ATCGGACACCAAACTTACAGGCCGCCACTTCCTTTACGGGCTCCTCAAACTCCACGTCGTAAACCGGAACGACCGAATCAAGGGCCTTGGCCAGAAGTTTCGCATAAGGCTTCTTGAGGAATATCGCCTTTCCGCCCTTACTGTTTGCCTTCTCAATGACCGTATATTTATCAAGGTTGCTGTCCTGGCAGGTCTGCCATTTCCCGTCTTTCCAGAACTGAATCTCAAATACCTTCATACGCCCGGTGTCCTCGATCACCCACGCACTGTCGAACGTCTGGGGCGAGCCAAACGCAAGCTGGAGCCAACGCTCGTCCCATCCCACCTTGCCGGCACCGCGCCAATAGGTGCTAGGATTGCCATCAGCGGCTTTCGCCGCGCCATAGCCAGGCAGATCCTCATCCGATGCACTGATTGTACCCTGCGCAGCAACGCCGGGAATGGAAAACTCCCTGACTTCGGGCATTCCATAGTTGTAGCTTCGGATCAAGAGCCGGACTTTTTGAGCGGTTACCGAGTCAAAACGGATCGGCTCGGTTTCGTTATGCGTGTAGACATCATTTCCGAAGATCCCTTTGACTAGGTTTTGTACCTCGGCATCACGCCCCAGTTCGGCCGACTTCTCAGGCAATTTCGTCGTGAAAATCACCTTGCCGCCCTGGTCATAGAAGGTCTTGAGCTTCTCCAGGCTGCTCACATTGATCACGCGGGAACCTGGCATGATCAGGACTTTGTACTCTTCCCAGTTGACCTTGTTATTCAAGCGCAGGGAATCACCTTGGATGATGCATTTTTGATCAAACACCTCCGGATGAAGATACGTGAAATCCCGTAACACCCCGAACGAGAGCGCCTCCCCAACATCCTGGTAATCCGCTTCCGGCGGCACCCGGCCGAACCCACCCCCGGTGAAATCGTAATTGGCATTCAGGTTCGCAATCGGATAGATCATGGCAATATCCGCAACATGGCGTCCGCCCTGCAGGATCCGCTGGCATCGTCCGACGAAGTCGTTGAACGCTGGCAGTATGCTTGCGTACTTTGGATTCCGAAAGGAAAGCTCCGGGGAGAACATACCTCGCTCCGGATCATTCCACATCGCATGTGGGATACACAGGTTAATCCCCTTGGCAAACTCGCTCATGAGCGACTGATAGAGCCCTTTCTCCGTAGGAACGCTGGCCCCGAATATCTCGGTCATGACCAGTTCCCTGTCCCAGTTATAGGCAGCCGAGCTGATCACCTTGTAGACCTCGTGGGCATTTCCATAATAACTAATCTCATCAACGCCCGGTATCTTCTGGTGCTTGAAGGACAGCATCAGATCACCACACATGCCCGTCGGCTGCACCAACTGTTCAAGCAGAATATGCCCCGTGACGGCGATGCCACCATGCGTGTCACCCCAATCCTGCATTCGTTTGGGATATCCCTCTGAGAACAGTTTCGAGCGGAAATGCATCAGTGTATAGCGGGCGGCATCCGTCTCAGGGCCGATATCCATGAACAGGGCCGGATAGAGCGGAACGGGATTAAATCCGTTGGCCTCTACAAACCATTTTTTGAAATGCCGAGTCCAGTTACGCCCTCCCATTTCAAAACTGTTGAAATTAGGCTCATCGTAAAACACGCTGTCGATCGTCTTCCCGAAATGGCGAGGAAAATGGTCGTAGTAGGGCTGAAGACTCAATTCAATGTAACGATCAACCGCTGCGGGCTCAAGATAGTTGAGCACCACGCCCTTCTTCCCCTTGTCCAGGGTGAACACCATGATTTTCCACGAGCCGGCTGGGACATCATAAGTCAACCTGCCATCCTTGACCCGGTCGCTGATGTCGATCCGCTCATGCGTCTTGAGGTTCATGGCCACCGCTGCCTCAAAGACGCCCTGCGTCACGGCTTGCGTGTAGCCGGCCTCGGGGCCTTCCACAGGCCAACCCTTCATCTCAATCCGCATGGCAATGGCATCCGGATACACGTCGCTGAGCCGGCCGCCGACCGTGCCACTGGGCCAGTTATATTCGTCATAGACACAGATCTTCATCCCGAGTATCTCCGCCTTGTCAACGGCGGCCTTATAGAGCTGATAATACTGTTCCGACTGGTATTCAGGGTCCAGCTTCGGTGCCTTGGCGGTAAAGCCGAGCCTCGGATTCGGGCCGTGCGGCACGATTCCGAAGCCGTAATACCCTGACGCGACCGATCCCTCCATCTGCTTCTCGATGCCGTCCTTCGTCAACGTCCCGTTCCAGAACCACAACGGCCGACTCTTATACTGCACCTTTGGATTCGCGAAATCTGCATCGATGCCCGCAAAAGCCGGACACATCATGGCGCACGTTACGCCCAACATCACAAACTGCCCCGTTAACTTCATGTGAACTCCTTAAGACTCATTTTCCCGAACAACTAATTGCTCCTGCTCGCAACGCCGCGCTTCATCAGGGTTTGCAATTCTTCTAAATGGTTCTGATAAACACCGCGAGGATTCGTATCGTGTTTCTTGCAAAGCGATGCCGCCATGCCGACAATTTCGCCCATCATGCCGGTCGTCCACTGGACACGCACCGCCCCCAAGGCGTTGTGCGTCACGCTGATGTCACGTCCTGCCATGAACAGGTTAGGGATGTTCCGCGAATAGAAACACCGGTAGGGAATCCAGTATGGTTTTTTATAGGACGTGTTCTTGCCCATCGGAGCGTCCGAAACAAACGGGTCTTCCACAAAGCCATCCTTTCTTCCGCTCCGATCCGTGAAGAGCGGATTGGGGATGTGCACGTCCAGATCCCATGACGTCGGCACACATCCGTCCGGATAGGCTTTACCGCTTTTCAGATCCTGAACACTCAAAACCACATCCCCCATCAGGCGACGAGACTCGCGCAGACCCGAAATGTATTTGGCATCCGCAAGCTCATAATTCGCACGTTCGTTATCGACGTTTTTCAAACAGTCCCAGACACCGTACATTGCCCTAAAATTCGTGTCACGAATACGTTCACCTTCAGCAAACGGATCCCGTTCGAACCCAGCTTCCCAATACCAGCCTCCAAGACCTGCGAATCGTCCATTGAGACAAGTCCATTTGCCACCGCGTCCGGGGAATGGCTGATCCGTCAGATCGAATGCCCATGGGCTCTTCGGGAACGGCGATAGCTTGCCGGTATTCCTTATGCCCCACAGGTTGGAACGTCCCATCAGCACTTGGTCCATGTCAAAATCTGCGCCGGCGAGAAACCCGACCGTACCGTCTCCGGTACAATCTACAAACCATGTTCCCTTGAAACTCGACCGACGCGCATTCGTGATGTTTTGCGCAATCACCTCCGTGATACGGCCACTCGAATTTGTGACGATCCCATTGACGTGACTGTTGAGAAACAGCGCGACATTAGCCTGCTTGAGAGCATCGAGCTGAGTTTTTGTTTTGATTTCAAACAGCTTGGCAAGAGGAACACCCGCAAACGGCTGCCCTTTCTTCATTTCACTATAACTCCACCCCAGCTCACGTGTGACGATTCCCACCTTTGGATAGGGTTCCTTGCAACCATCGCCCTCGACGGAAACTTTGGCCTCAGGGCTGTTGTTCCCTCCCAACATCGGCCGGTTGTGAATCAGCGCAACACGTAAGCCCAGCCGCCCTGCAGACACGGCCGCAGTCATGCCCGCTACGCCGCCGCCGACAACAACCAGATCATAAGCACCAGCAGCCTCAGGTACTTCGGCAATGCCCAACAGCTTCCGGCGAAACTCTCCAGAGGGATCTTTGGGTGGCATGAACGTTGGGTCTGCTGAAAAAAGAATGGCATCACAACGTCCCTCAAAACCGGTCAGATCGTGCAATGCCAACTCCATGTCGGCACGGGTAACTTCAACGGTTCCACCGTCTTGCCAGTGCCAGTCTTCGCGTTGCGTTCCGAAAACAGTTTCGAGCGGAGTGTTGTTGACCAGCACCTGAAACTTGCCCGGCGCGCCCGGAGCTTTCCAGGTCGCCACCCAATCACGGGTACGCACCCACACCCGGTAGGTTCCCGTACCAGGCAACTTGACCTTTGTTGTCGCATCCTGAACTGGCTTTCCAAGTCCGTGCGCCAAGAGAAAGGGAGAACCCATCTGATCCATGAACTGCTGGTCATTCACCCAACCGCCTAATTGGTCAAAGCTTTCCGCCTCAACCAGAAGCGTATTGGCGGGTGCCTCTACCCGTCCAAAAGCTCCCGCACAAAGCAGGGTGCTTCCGAACGTTATTAAGCGGATTCCATTTTTCAGTCTCATTTGTCTCTTCCTCCAAGTTGTGTATATGCTATTGATACCGCGTCAGTTTATCACCTTGACAGCGCACCCGCCACCTTTTCCAGCTTGTCGGAACTGGCGACTTGAATCCCGTCCGCGAACACGCGCAGCCCTTTACCGCGTTTGTAATGCTCACCCGTCTTATCCCAGAGTATGGTCAACATCCGCCCGCGATACGGCACCCGGTCAAGGCAGAAGTAGTCCCACGTCTCCACGGGCACCAGCGGGTTGACGACGACCGTGTCATCAGCCTGCGGACGGAGCCCGACGAGTCCGTTGATGACCAGATCGCAGAAAGTCGAGTGGTTGTAATCCTTCCCTCGATCCGACGTACCGCCGTGTGCCTGCCATTTTTTGATGTCTTTCTTTTCCCAGTTCAGGATGCATGTGCGGGCGATCCAGTCACCGGTAAAGGGGTTTTGATCTTCGTCAATCCACGGAACGATTTTACCATCGTCGAGTTTGAGCCGCTGGCTGTTGGAATAGGTGTGGAGTGCTCCGAAGTAATCATTCCGTGTGAGCGCGGGTTGCGCGCTGCGATTGAGATGATTCGCCAGCGCGGTCAGCGTCTGAGCCGTGGCGAACGGCCAGACCGGACCGTTCCAAAGGCACTCGTGGCGGTCGTACTGGATCTTGAATTCTGGATGCCGTTGCTCAGCAGTGGTGAGTCCAAACGGCGCACTGAACCCCTTGGGGTCGACAAACTGTTTCCAAGCTACGCTATATCGCTCATCGGGCAGATCAAAACACCACGGCACGTAGCCGATCAGTTCCCGCACCTCAGAGAGCGGTGCCGTATTCCGATCAGCACCTGAAAGTTTAAACTCGATCCTCAGCGCATCGGTATGCACAGACGTAAAGGTGATCGTGTTCCAGCGGCTACTCTTGGACTTCTCTTCCCGCGCATCCGGCACTTCCTTCCATTCACCACCTTGCCGATAAAGCACCCGGAACGAGGCAGGTGGCACGAAAATCCCCGCGTTCATAAAGTAGACCTGGCAACTGGACAGTTCCACCGGTTTGGGTAACTCGTATTGCGCCCACTCCTCGGTACCCATGCGCCGTGCAAAATTAAAACTTCCCGCCGCCAAATCCGATGGCCTTGCAGGCACCCGTGAATCCTTGAGAATCTCAGCCGAGCCAGGAGCCGAAGTCGTGATCTTTGCCGACTGAGTAAGCGCTGTATCGCGATTGAGCCACCAACGTAAAACAGACAGTCCCCACGGGCTTCTGCGGATCTCAAAAAACTGTTGCTCCTCATTCCACAGCCGTGTCTGCACCAGTTGCTTGAGTTTTTCAGCTTTTACGCGGTAGGCGTGTGCGACATCCGCATTCCCGCTCATGTCGGCGATTCGCGCGATTGCCAGCGCATCGCCATACATATAGCTGTTGATCGTGGGACGGAAGCCAGCACCCCCGATAGACCCCTCCATACCTTCCGAGCCATCCCACTGCCAGAACATTCCTGTGACCGGGTCAAGATTGGACTTTCCCCAGGATTCATAGTTCTTAACGAGCATGGAAAACCAGGTTTTCGCGGGCTGGTAATCCCCCGTCACATCGCACCAAGCGAGCACCGAATCCGCGACCCAGAAGCTGTAAGCGTGCACCCGCCCACCTTTGCAGAGCCAATAGTTGAGATAATCGTTGACGTACTTCCGGTCCTTCAGCCAGCGCCCCTCGCGGACATGGTGAGCCGCCGCACAATTGATGGTGTTGTTGCTCGCCGACCAAGAGACCTTGGGGAGAAACTCCGTGATGACCCATCCCTCAGGTACTTTTTTCAAATGCTTCCGGAAGGTCCACCACCGGAAGTAATACGTCTTTTCCAATTCCTTGTCCGGGCACTCGAAAAGCGGGATGTTCTCGCGCAGAAACGCCCATGCGCCCGCGTTCGGAATCGCCTCGGAGAACACCTCGCGGTCATCCGCGTTGAAGCGCTCAATATAGGCCTGGGCCTGTGAAGGCTGAAGCACATCAGCGGCCATAAGTACGCCGGCACTGAAAACCAAGCCTATCCCCACCAAACATGTCCTCATAAATCTTTTACTCCCCCGTTGTGTACGCCTCAGACTGTGCTGACCGTCATCCCCGCCGCCTATTCCCCCGGTTTCAGCGGCGGCTGATACTTAGGCTTGGTCCACGTGCTTTCCGGAGGCATCATCCATAGCGGAGGAGCCATCCCGGCATTCCAACTCTGCCATGCGGCGTCGAGACGCCGAACCAGTTCCGGTTTTTCAGCCGCGAGGTTTTTCGTTTCGCCCAGATCAGCTTCAAGATCGTAAAGCTCACGCATCTTGCCATCTTTGGCGGTGAGCAGTTTGTAGCGGCCCTCGCGAATCGCGCCTTGGTTGTTCGACTTCCAGAACAGCCGCTCATGTGGAACTGCATCGGCTTTCCCGGTGAGATGCGGGACGATATTCACGCCATCGAGCGGCATCCCCTTCGGAGCGCCTCCGGCGAGTGCGAGCGCTGTTGCTCCCATGTCAAAGGAGGACACTGGCTGATCATAGGTCTTGCCCGGGGGCAGCGTGCCTTTCCATCGTGCAATAAAGGGCACGCGGATGCCGCCTTCGTAAAGCGTACCCTTGTAGCCCCGCAGCGGGGCGTTTGAGCTGGGGTAGCCGGGCTTGCCAGCGTGCGAGTTGGGACCGCCACCGTTGTCGCTAAGAAAAAAGATGAGCGTGTTCTCGTCGAGTTGAGCGTCGTGTAAAGCCGCGAGAACTTTGCCCACGCCCGCATCCAGCCGCGAGACCATCGCAACGTATGTGCGGCGAAGCTCAGCTGAAATGGCATCGAGCTTCATCATCGCGTCGAGCGAATACTTCGCCTCTTCCTCCTTCGGCGCTTCATACGGCGAGTGCGGAGCATTGTAGGCCAGGTAGAGATAAAACGGTTCACGCGTGTGCCGTTGAATGAACGCAGTCGCTTCATCGCTGAGCTGGTCGGTCATGTAGCCCACATGCGTCGCGGGCTCGTCATTCCGAAGCAGCGGCATCGTTTGGTTCACGAACCACTCCGGCCACGGGCGATTCGGAAGCTTCTTGCCATAAAACTCCCACGGAAAATAATCGTGCCCGCCGCCAAGAAACCCGAACCACTCGGTGAAGCCCATGCGCAACGGATGCCGGTCATGCGTGCTGCCGAGATGCCACTTGCCGATGCCGCCTGTCACGTAACCAAGCTTCTGCAGGGCGCCCGGCACCGTCATCACGCCCGGCGGCAGCCCTTGGTCGTCTGCGAGCACTGGCGTGGGATTCGTGTAGAAACCAAAGCGATGGGCGTCACGACCCATGATAATGCCAGCCCGCGAAGGCGCACACGAGTGCCACGACACATAACCGCTTGTCATCCGCACGCCCTCTGCTGCGAGTCGATCAATGTTCGGTGTTGGGATATCTTTGCTGCCCTGGCACCCAAGATCGTTGTAGCCTAGGTCATCAGCAAGGATGATGATGACATTGGGTCTGCCCGTAGCATGAAGCGCGGCCAGCGGCACGAGCAACAGGGCAATGACATGGAGGGCGGATTTCTTCATTATCTTTATTTTACCTGTATGTCCTTCACGTTCATAATATGCTGATCATGGTGCCCTGGGCAGTCACACGGATCGACAGTTTACCATCGGCATAACTCGTCTTAAAAGAGTATCCTGGCCAAACGGGCAGGAGAATTTCTTTGAACTGTGCAGAACCGAGACCTTGGGCGATCACATACGAGCCGATGACTGGACGGGACGTCGCGTCAAAAGCAAGCGTCAGCCCCGACAGCGTCGGCGTCCCGCCTGCCTGGATATCGATGAGGTCATGACTCGCACCCGATCCCACGCGGCAGCGGATCGCACCCGTACCCGCAAGCGTTGCTCCCGACACCACCGTCAGGTTCGCATTCGCAAGTGAACCGTCCAGACGCAGCACACCGTTCGAGACGAGGGTCGCGCCGGCATAGGTGTTCGTACCGGTCAGCACCAACGTCCCCGAGCCCTTCTTCACAAGCCCGCCACTACTGACCGTGCCAATACTTGCGGGCGAAGCAAGAGTGGTGCTGGCGATCCCTCCGCTGATGAGCGTGACAGAAGGCTGGCTGGAATAACCGGAGCCGGCGCTGGTGACGACAATCCCCGTCACGCTATTGATGTTGAAGTCGAACAGAGCCACTGCCGTCGCCCCCGTACCACCGCCTCCGGTCAACTGGACATACGGAACGCCCACGTAGCCGCCGACGTTGCCGCCCAGCGTGATACCAGTGACGCCTGAACCCGTCGGCATTAACAGGTTCTGGGTGTTGGTCACCGTGTATCCCTGGGTATCAAAGATCGCCCCGCCGCTTTGCACATACGCCGCATCCAGGGCGTTCGTGAACCCGGAGCCAGCCACAACACCCGGCCCCATTATGGTACCACTGGTCGAGGCCTGAAACGTGCCACCGTTAAAATTGACCACGCTCAGTCCCCCATCGGCACCTTTGTACATCGCCTTGGCTTGGAGCAACCCACCGTTGAGGTTGAGGGTGTTGACCGAAGTGGAGCCGGCACTGTTATTAAAGATCACGCTATTATTGCCGGCGATGCCCACGATATTCGTTCCACCGTCCAACGTATACTCGCCATGGCTGGCACCGGAATAGCCAAGGTTCATGGCCCTACTGATCGCGAAGGTTGTCAGACCACCCGTCTGATACACAACCCCCGTCCCTAAGGCGCCAATCATAAAGCCGGAGAGCGATCCGCTACCCTGAATATTAGTCCCGCCACTTTGATAGTAAATACCCAGACTACCGGTTGCGCTCCCCACCTCCAAACTGCCGTTGGATGAAACACCGTCGCTCATGTTGTAGAAGCCATAACTGCCAGCAGTCTGCCGACCCAATTGGATTTTTACGTTTCCCATACTCAAAAATCCTCCGCTCTGATTGAGAACTCCCAAGCTACCCGCTGAATATCCCAGACCAATATAACTGGTTACATTACTAAATATTCCTCCACTCAAGGTATAGACACCAACCCCGGTATAGCCCCACAAGGGGGCGGAACCTCCGGCATTTACCACTCCACCGCTTTGGTTGACGATTCCGGTGGAGCCAGCCCCTTGGGCAATATAAAATGTGTTTGCGCTCCCATAGACCTGCGCGTTGTTGGTGATCGTCAGGGTGGCATTATCGCCCGCAGTCGTGGCAACTAAAACATTTGAACAGCTCCCGCCGTTCAGATCAACCGTACCACCCCTGACGGTCAGAGGGGTGTTGGGCGCACTCCCAGCCAGCACCAGCCTTCCCTTGCCCATATTGACCAGCGTGCCTCTCCCGCTGATCGCGCCATTCACCGTCGTTGTACTCGTCGCCGCCTGGCTGAACGTCACGTTCGTGGCGAAGAGAAGGTTGTTGTTAATTGTCGCTTTACTTGGGCTGAAGTTGGTCACCACCGGCTGGGTCGTACCGTTGTTGATGAACGAGAGTTGTGTTCCATACACCGTCGCAGCCCCCGCCCCAAAGATTAGCCTATTATTGGTGAAAGCAACGGTAAAATCGTTCGACGAACTGTACGAGCCGCTACCGGCATTGAAATACAGTGCATAACTGCTGCCACCACCTGACACGGGCGCGTTGTTAGTCCAATTGCCGGCATTACTCCACGGCGTGGTTGCCACAGCCGAGGTGTTGGTCCAGAAGCAACTTGTCTGCGCCTGTGCGACATTGCTGAACCAAACGACTGCCGCGAGCATTGCGCCCGACAGCCTGCTGAACTTTTTCGTTATCCTATTCCTGTTCATGCGTTCATCCTTTCTTTTCGCTGCTTCATCCCTGCATTCTAGAGAAGTTGCCTGTTGGCAACCCCACAAAACATTCCTTCGGCACACGTATTCTTTCAAACAGTGTTAAAAGTATAGTCTAATCGTTTGTATTTGTATATTACAAGAACTTGTATTTCTTTTATCTAAGCCTGTCGTTTACAGGTGTCTGAAAAGTGTGCTACATTTAAAAACATGCGTTTTAGACTCCAACAGTCCTTACTTCTCATGACGGTCCTGATGGGCCTCGGTCTGACATGCGTTCACGCAGACATCTCCATTACCCAGGTGACTGCAGACAACCGCGAGTCCCAGCTCGCTCCGCAAACAACGAACAGGTCATACCCGGCGATCCGTCTGCCATCTTCGGCCAAAACGATCACCTTAAACTTTAGAAATGCGACGGACGCGGATGAGCAACCTTTACGTTATCGGTACAAGATGGAAGGCCATGATCTTGGCTGGCACGAGTTGAAGTCGGAAATGGTCGTGTGGTTGCGGCTGCTGGATCAAACCGGCAGTATTGTCGCCGGCGATGTTCTCGCATTGCGGGGCGAGACGCCCGGCTGGACCGGCCACCCGGAAGACGCACCGCTTGTACCTTGCAAGATGGAACTCACGGCTCCGCGGCAGGCAGACCGTATGATGGTCTTCTTCATTTCGGGGGGAGACCAAAAGAACCTGGGCCAGTTGGTGGCGCAGGACATCACCTTGAGCGTCAACCGGACAGCCGGAGGCCTGCCGGAGACGTTTGCGCTGGATTGCGAAACCGCCCCCCCTACCGGGAACCCCTTGGACAGCCCTCTCAAGTGGAAGCGGGAGGGTGAACGCCCTGAAATCGCCAAGGTCGTGCGACGCACCACGCCCGACCGTAAAACAGCACTCTTTCTGGATGATACGGATCCTCACAAATTCGGCGTCTGGTGTTCCCGTGATGTCCGCACATCTCTGACGCAGGGCGACCGGGTCACACTGCAGTGGAACGCGGCCTACTCCATCGGGCAAGGCCAAGCTGGAATCGCAACGTATTCCAACCTGAAGCCCGGCAACTACTGGTTCCGTGTTGCTGCTTTCCAGGCCAACGGCTTGCCAACCGGCGACGAAGTGTCGCTCCCGGTCATCATGGTGCCCCCCCTCGTACAACGCTTAGAGTTCTGGGTCATTCTCCTCGTCGCCGTGGGCGTCTTTTTGGCGGCTGCTGTACGCTGGATCACACAACGGCAATCGCGGCATCAGATGGAACTCGTTGAACGTCGCCGGATGCTTGAGGAGGAACGTACCCGTATTGCACGGGATATCCACGACGATCTCGGCGCGACCATGACCCAGATCGCCATGTTCAGTGAAGTTGCGCAGAGCCATGCAGATGTGGCCGTGCGCGGATTCCTAAACGATATTTTCAACTGTGCCCATGAAGCCACGCGTTCGCTCGATGAGATCGTCTGGGCCATCAAACCGGAAAATGATTCGCTCGAGTCCCTGATCCGTTATCTCAGCCGCTTTGTGGAAAATTATCTCCGCCTAGCGGGTCTGCGTTTCCGTCTGGACGCCCCAGATGATCTGCCCAGCCAGCCCCTCACCTCAAATCAACGCCACAATCTTTTCCTCACCGCCAAAGAAGCTGTGCATAATGTCGTCAAACATGCCCAGGCCTCTGAGGTATGGCTACGAATCAAGTTACATAATGACGTTTTGTATCTCAGCATTGAAGACAATGGAAACGGAGAGGCTCCAGCGCTTGATGCGTCCCTCAACCGTGGCAGTGCAAACATGAAAAAACGGATGGAACAGATCGGTGGCACCTGTGCCCGAACCGGAACACACGGGAAGGGCAGCACAGTATCCATCGCGTTCCCGTTAACGAAGGAATCGTCATGAGTAACCAACCCCAACCCATCTCCATCGCCGTTGTTGAAGATGACGCTGCGGTACGACGTAGCATGCAGACCATCCTTCGACAGCACGCCCGTGTCCAATGTGTGGGGACCTACGGATCAGCCGAGGAGGCGTTACAAGCCATTCCTTCCCTCAACCCGCAGATGGTGCTCATGGACATCAACCTGCCAGGTATGAACGGGGTCGAGTGTGTGCGCCTCCTGACCGAGCAGCTTCCCAAACTTCAGGTCATTATGCTGACCGTCTATGATGACGACGACGATATTTTCAACTCGTTGGCTGCAGGCGCGACAGGATATCTGCTCAAGCCGGTCCGCGCTGCAACGCTCCTGGAAGCGATCGAAGAAATCCACTCTGGCGGTGCGCCTATGAGCACCCCGATCGCTCGCCGTGTCGTACAGGCCTTCAAGAAACCAGCTCCTAAAAAAACGGAGCTGACCGAACTTACGGCTCGCGAGCTCGAGATCCTTCAGTTCCTAGCAAAGGGATTCCTTGCGAAGGAGATCGCCCTTCAACTGAACATGAGCTACTGGACTGTCGTGGGCCATACGCGTCACATCTACGAAAAGTTGCATGTCCGCTCCCGTTCTCAAGCGATCGCCAAATACATCGGGGTGTGATTGCAGGAATTTGCGTTCAATCACTAATTTTGCTAATCTATTTCCCTCTTAAAGGGGGCATTATGATTAGATTAGGTGTAAACATTGACCATGTAGCGACGCTACGTCAGGCGAGACGTACGATCTACCCAAGCTTGGTCGAGGCAGCAGCAGCCTGTGAACGCGCAGGAGCACATAGCATTACGATCCATCTACGGGAAGACCGCCGGCATATTCAAGATGCCGATGTCTACGCCTTACGTAAGACATTGAAGACGCGTATGAATCTCGAACTTGCCAACACACCCGGAATCATCGCCATCGCTCTGGACGTAAAACCCCATGAGGTTTGCATGGTGCCTGAAAAGCGAGAAGAGTTGACAACCGAAGGCGGGCTTGATGTGGCTGCTCAAAAAGAATCCCTCGCCCCTGTTGTCGCACAGATGCGGGATGCGGGAATATGTGTCAGCATGTTCATCGACCCAGACCTCTATCAGGTGGAAGCTGCAGCCACTATTGGCGCACCTACGATTGAACTTCATACCGGTGCTTATGCTGAACGTACAGGTGCGGCGCGTGATGAAGAACTTGAGCGTTTAATTCGAGCTGCAAAGCATGCACATAAACTTGGATTGCACGTGAATGCTGGTCATGGCCTGAGCCTCGAGAATGTAGGCCCCATCTTGACCATTCCACATCTGGATACGTTAAACATTGGTCACAGCATTGTGTGCGATGCCCTTTTTGTCGGACTCGAAAGTGCCACGCGCGCGATGCTCGCAAAACTGAACTAAATATACTATTTCAAATGCTTACACGTGGCTCTTATGGAATTGAATACGATCACGGCAATCGTGATAACGCCTACCATCGTTACTGGTGGATCGCGTTGTTTATTCCGATTGTCGTGAGCGGACTCCTGTTTTCAAGAGGTTGTTCGAGTACCAAGGCCTCTTTAGACGATGATCCCGTCCAAGCCCAACATTTCGATGTTCCAGCAGAAAAAACAACGCAAAAAAGGTTGTCCATTTGGACCCATTTTGCAGGAAACTGGTCAAAAAAACCAAATTCCGAAACCAATAAGCCCGTCACAACCGCATCTGTCCAATCAAGCGGAACCTCGACAAAGCAAATGGGGCATGAAGTCCGTGAATGGTTTGATAAAGCAAACATGGCGGAACAAGGGAACAATCTCATTGAGGCACGTCAGATTTTAATGCGCCTGCTTCGAATGGATACAGCCTTCGAATTACGCCCCTTCATCGAGCGCAAGCTAGGCGCGCTTCACGCGTCGCTCTATCTGTCTACACGGCCTGCGCCGGGCAAAGTAATACACCGTCTCGCTTCAGGTGAAAAAATCGGAAAGCTCGCCGCAGATTACGGATGCACGCTTGAGTATATCGTATATGTGAACGCGATTCAGAAACCCGAGACCTTACAAATCGGCAAAATGCTGACTGTCCTTCAGAATCCACGCTTTGAACTGATGATTTCCAAACGCGATTCTACCGCCGTTTTGCTCCTGAACAATGGATTCTTCAAGCGTTATACACTTTTGCTGAGTGACGGCAACCCGCCCCCCAAGGGACTGTATCAGGTGCGAAGCCGAGGCAAAAAAACAATTGCCGAAGAGGCGGCTTGGTCAGGGATGACCGATGACAAACCGCGCCATGAGCGAGATATCTGCTGGGTCATACTCGCCACAGAAAACGGCGCAATGCTCGGAGGCATCAGTCTTCAAGGCACACAAAACACGCAAACCAAACACGCCTTGAATATTCGTTTCCGCAACTCCGACATCGAAGAACTTTATTTTCTGCTGCCCGCCAGCACGCCTGTTATTGTTGCGGACTAATTGCATAAACAAGGTGCCGCAGACATTCCTGTCTGCGCATCAAAAAAAGCTTCAATGAAACCGTGTTGATTAAGACGTGAAAACAAGCAGCATCGGACATACTGATCCCTATATCGAAGATTTCAATCCACGCGCCCGTGTGGGGCGCGACTTTCAACCATGCCCGCAAGTTTGACACGATCACCGTTTCAATCCACGCGCCCGTGTGGGGCGCGACCATAAAAAAACTCCTTATAACGGCGTCGGATTGTTTCAATCCACGCGCCCGTGTGGGGCGCGACGCGCAAGCCAAGGACGCAGCCTTGCAGGCATTCATGTTTCAATCCACGCGCCCGTGTGGGGCGCGACAGCCCACAAACATACTAGTACAGTGTCTATCTTAAAAGTTCGCATTTAAAAGGTGCAATATGGAAGAG
>JBAXOG010000023.1:0-40434 GCA_037133395.1 bacterium
AGTGTCACCCTATTTTAAGTTTTTGAAGCGCTCATTATCTGGTAGTTAGCACAACATAAGGATGAAGGTTGAGGGCTATGAGGAATTGGCTTTGGCGTGCTTAGAAATCGTGGTGAAGATGGCTAGAAGTTGATTGCACTCGTCCTGAAGGGATGTGAGCTTGGCAGCCGACATAGTCTCGGATTCGGTAAGCAGCTCAAGCCAATATGAAGTTTCATCCAGCTCCTTGAGGCAGTCTCCGACTTTGGCGATAAATTCGGCCTTGGAGCGGGCGCGGTTGGCCTCCCGATAATTCGCGCCTACAGAGGTTCCGGAGCGGAGGACCTGCTTACCGAGCACCCGAGCGACATCGGTCTTCGGCAGCGCGTTCACCAAGCGTATGATCTGCAAAGCAAATGCCTTTGTCCGTTCTGCTAAGTCGTTGTGCTTTTCGCTATTCATCATTCAACTTTTATCCTTCATCCTTACTCAGGCTACCTTTGTATAGAGGGCTTTTTCGAGTTCGCGGAGGGCGGCCAGATAGCCGGATTTCCCGCCAAAGAATGTAAGGATTTCCATAGGTGTCCCGAACGTGGAGAGCGGGTTCACCTTGAGGATGTCGAGCGATTCGACGCTTTGAATACCGCTGTCGGCATACTTCTGCAAGAGGGCTTCGAGCACAGCGCGGGCTTTGTCGCCGTAGGTGCCGAAGACGTTGCGCTTCTTGACGTTCGCGGCGCGCTCGCGTCGTGTCAGCGGCGGCTGGTCAAAGGCGATGTGGCAGATGAGGTCAAAGGCATCGTAGTCGCCCCCTGCCTGCTCGGCGAGTTCCTCGAAGAAGACGCCCTTGGCCGAGAGTTCGTCGATGACAGCCTGTTTGCGCTCGGCCACCGTCCAGACGTTTTCAGCGCGTTCCTCAAGCGTAGGATGAGCGTAGGATGAAGGGCGACAAGCTATAATTCATGCTTGCTTTATACAACAATAAACGGAACAATTGCTACATGGCAAATTAAGTTGCCATCTCGATAATAGTACTTAGCTAACCTTCCAACGTTGGAGAAAAAATGAAAAGTGTACTTGTAGCCTTTCTCACATTATGGGGTTTCATCACTGTTTTCGCTGCAACAGAAGATCAACATCTTTTAAAGACCAACGCGCTAAAAGAAGAATTACGAACCAAGACCACTGCTATATTGAATTCAGCCGATGAAATCGACCTTGGGCTCCAACAATACAACTACAAATCAAAGGCTACAGATCAAGCACGATTAGTTGTAACTAATATGTTTAAGGCATCGGCGTGGAAGGATCTGCAATCGCGTGAAACAAAGAAGAACAAGGAGGCCTTGGTTGCGCTAAACAAGCTTCTAGATAAAGCTCGCCTACATATCACAACCGGTCAGCAGGAACTATCTACCTTTAAAGAGGCCGAGTATCAGGCGTGGGCAAAAGCCCATCCTACTGAAGCCAAAGAATTGGAAATGAAAGAACGTTTGGAATCGGCTGAAGCAGCTGCTCATAACGCACAGATGCAAGCACAAGAGGCGCAAGCTGCCGCCAACCGTGCAAGACAAGATGCTGAAACAGCTCGCATTGAAGCACAAGAGGCGCAACAAAGTTCATTAAGAGCACAACGCCAAATGCAGGAGGCAGTTAGAAAGGCAAAACGTTCCGAATATCCCTAGCATTAACCTGCTAAACATTGTCTTAAAAGAATGTGGCAGAGAGAGAATATGTAAAAAGCCCGGGATTACTCCTGGGCTTTCTTGCAAAAACTTTTTACGGAACTATTTTGTCCCAATACTTTACTCCAATAATCAACAAATGTGTACTCGATACCATCAATCCAGACCGTTTGATAATCAGGCTTTAAGCATTCAATCAGTGTGCACAGCTTCCAAACCTCTTTTAGTCCATTCATATCTTTAAATTTGGTTTGCTTGTTAATTTCAGAAATGATTTCTTCTTGATAATTCAATTTTTTCTTTTGCAAATCATCTATTTTTTGTAGAAGTTCAAGATCACTTTTGAGCTGTGAATTCTCTGTCTTAAGCTGTGAAATTTCGGAATTTAATGATTTAAGACTATCCGACTCTTTTACAGCTATTGATTTTAACATGCCATCCTGCGGAATATATAAAGCATTTGTGTATCTATTCCTGTACATCAAGCTCCCGGTACTCTCCAATCGGAAAAGGTAGAATTGTATTACAGCCAACACGCAGAAAATTACACAGCCAATAATAATATTTCTTTTCATAACGATCTTCTTTCGATGGTTTAAACAGTACAGCAAAAGCCGAATCCCGGCATTAAGAAAACGAGAAGGACACGCCCCATGTTCCTGCATCGGTAGAAGGTCTTAGGAGACCTATAACAGCAACGCAAGAAGCAAGGGACGTCCCTGCAACTATGTCAGCCATGTTTTCGTATGACGTTTACAAGTGTAGCAGAGCGTACGAGCAAATCAAACGGTAAAAAGGGACAATGTGGGACAGAACGACAAAAAAGGGCGTATTATACGCCCTATTTTCGTTTGGAGGGGTTGACAAAATTTCTGGACGTGTATAATCAGGCCATAGGTCATATTTTATGACTTACAAATCAAGTCACAAAGAGATGGAGGCGACATTATGAGGACTCAATCCCCCATATTCCAGCAAGTGGCTACTTTACTTTACGTTTCTTATATTTAAGATGGTAGGCCAGGCCGGGATCGAACCGGCGACCTTCAGATTAGGAATCTAACGCTCTGTCCTACTGAGCTACTGGCCTAAGGATTTATAAAACGGTGGGGATTATACGGGAAGTCGCCTCAACTAGGCAAGGCGATAATAAACCTAAAAACAAGACTGAAAACCCGATGGGGCACCGTGGCAATACGGATTGGGTCTTCGCCCACCATCGTAAGTTCATGACGCAAGAGGACGGGAAGGCCTTCTTCGTGATAACGCCCTCTATATTCAAAGAGAGAGAACAGAGACTATGGAGACATTGTGAGTAAATCTTCCTCTAGGTTTATAGAAAAGTGCTTGCACGAAAGCTAAAGAAATTATAGTATTTGTGCGTTCTTCTTTTAAAGGATACTCAAATGAATCGCCAAGCAGAAAAACTATATGATCTTGCGCAAGCGCAGCAGGGATATTTTACTGCTCGACAGGCAAGCGCATGTGGATATCCAACGTCAAACCAAGTCTACCACGTAAAAACAGGGTCCTGGATCAGGGAGCATCGAGGGATCTATCGCTTGTCGCAGTTCCCCCTCTCGGATGAAGGCCAGTTTGTCCTTTGGTCGCTATGGTCATGCAACCGCCAAGGTCAGCCGCAGGGCATTTATTCGCATCAGACAGCGCTTGCGCTACTTGATCTATCGGATGCGATGCCTCAAAAAATTCATCTCACGGTACCGCGCCTGTTTAGGCGTAATTCATCTGTGCCACCGGTGCTCGTCCTCCATTATGGCGAAGTCACTTCCGCTGAAACTGAAATGCGACAGGGATACCATGTAACGCGCCCACTTAAAACCATCATCGATCTTCTCCATGGCTCAGGTGCGCCCATGAATCACATCCGCCAAGCACTGACGCAAGGACTTGCACGTGGGCTTATCACGCGCTCTGAACTGGCGTGCCATCCACACCGTAAGGAACTTCACTCGATCCTAAAGGGGTAAACATATGAAAGAACACATTTTATATAAAAGCCCTGTGGCATTCCGTCAGGCACTGGAGGCACGATTAGCCAATATCTCGCGTGAGCAACATATTGACATACTTCGGCTGCGCCGCCAAATAGCATTTGATCGTTTTCTCTGTCGTTTATTCCGTCATCCGACAGTAAGATGGTTTTTGAAAGGCGGATACGCAATGGAATTACGCATTGAGAAGAGCCGTACCACACGCGATATTGATATCACTGTCTGTAATCCGTTAAAAGGCTCTGGCCGATTGCGAAGTCGCCTATTGTCTCTCTTACAGGATGTGGTCTCTACGGATCTCGGAGACTTTTTCTCCTTTATCGTTGGCGAAGCAATGAAGGATCTGGATGGAGCACCGTATGGTGGCGCTCGTTATCCAGTGGAAGCTCGCATGGCCGGCCGGACGTTTGCTAAATTTCATGTCGACGTTGCATCAGGTGATCCAGTTTTAGAACCCATCGAGCAGATCGCAGGGCGTGACTGGCTCGCCTTCGCCGGAATGGGAAGTATGACGTTTCCTGCCATCGCGAAAGAACAACAGTTTGCTGAAAAATTGCATGCGTATACATTGCCGCGCCTTGACAGGCAGAACACGCGCGTTCGAGACATTCTTGATCTGTTGTTACTGATTCGGTCTGAGATGGATATCGACCGCGTTAAATATGCTATCCGCTCAATTTTTGATTGCCGACACACACACGATATCCCGTCGGTGTTTCCGCTCCCTCCTGATTCATGGACGGAGATCTTCGCCGTCCTTGCGGAGGAGTGTGGAATTTCTGTTTCAATCGCAGACGCCTTTGCTGAGATTGAAAAATTCATTTCGCTCAACCGCATTCTTTCATCCAAGTCAGTTTAATGGATCGATGTATCAAGGGAAGGCACAGCTTTAAGACGTACCACCGCGCATTGAATAAGGATGTCAACCAGACAGCCAACCCGATGGGGCACCGTGGCAACACGGATCGGGTCTTCGCCTACTATCTTCAGCTCGTGCCGAAAGAGGACGTGAAGGCCTTCTTCGCGATAACGCCTTCTTTACTCAAAGAGAGAGAGAGATGATCCGCTCAGCAAGCCATTCAATTTTCTCGCCTGCTCACAATCCAAGACAGGTTCGAAACGGGGGGCGTTTGCTTCAGACACCCCCACGCCTACGAGGAACTTCCAGACCGCCGTCGTACCGTCCCCGTCCTTTGCAGATACCAGCATCTGCTTGTCTATCCGAGGTATCAGCACGTCCCTCGCGAACTGGATCGGACACTTTTGGAAATCCCTGATCAAGTTTTAAAAAAAATGAGTGTCTCCCCGAAAACGGGGATTGGTGAAGGAGAGCCAATGTTCTATAGTATACGTCATACGAAAACATTGGAGGGGAAATGCATCAATTTTGTCTTATCTTGGGGATATTGGCCGCATGTACTGCACAGGCTGGTTTTGAGTCTGCGTTCAAACACGTCGAACCGGATGCGCGTCCGTGGGTCTATTGGTATTGGATGAATGGTAATATCGTGAAGGAAGGCGCTGTTGAGGATTTGCGTGCGTTGCATCGCGTGGGTGTGGGCGGTGCTTATCTGATGGACATCGGCATTCATCCTATCGGCCCCGTTGAATATCGCAGCGCGGCTTGGTATGAGGCAACGGGCGCCGTGATGAAGGAGGCCGAGAAGCTCGGCATGTGCATCGGCTTTCACTGTCCAGGATGGTCAGCCTCTGGCGGACCTTGGGTCACACCCGAGCAGGGTATGCAAGAAGTCGTCTGGACTGAGACTCAAGCGGAAGGCGATGCATCCATCCGCCTGCAGCAACCTGTGGCACGCCTGAACACCTACCGTGACAGTTGTGTGATCGCCTTCCCCTCACCTTCCCGCGACACGCCTGTCCTGAAGGCCAACACCTTCTCGCTCGTCGCCGACGGAAAACCGCTCACCAGCAAAGAGACGCTCTTCGACGCGAATCCCGACACGGGCGCGGAAATGCCCACCTGTTTCGACCTGAACTTTGACAAGCCGACACGCCTCCAGTCCGTCTACCTGCGCTCGCCCAGCAGGAGCGGCGACTTCTCGGTCACCTTGCAAGCCAAGGATGACGCGGGCAACTATCAGAAGCTCACAACCATCACCTCCGGTCAGGCCGGACCCTTCTCGGAGACCCACGGCGCTTCCACTTTCGTGCCAGTCACCACAACCTCTCTTCGCTTCACCTACGAGGGCCGACAGGAGAGACGCCCGGTTTTCATCAATGACCTTGTGCTGACCGACGGCTACCGCATGCACAACTGGACACAGCTGACCGGACTCGGAGCCAAGCCTGTCAACTTTGATCTGAAAACGCAACAGCCTGAGGCTGACGATTGCATCCCCCTTGCTTCCATTCTCGATCTTTCCACAAAGATGAAAGCTGACGGCACGCTGGACTGGCGTCCACCCAGCGGCAGATGGACCATCCTGCGCATGGGCTATGTCCCGACCGGCGTTGAAATCAAGCCGTCGCCTCTCAAGGGCGGCATCGGACTCGAGTGCGACAAGATGAGCCGCGACGTGACTGACGCCCACTATGAGGCCATGATGCAGCCGCTATTCCAGGCGTATGGAACATCCGTCAAAGGCAAGGTCCTGACCAAGTATCACGTGGACAGCTACGAACCGGGCTGGCAAAACTGGACTCCCAAAATGGCTGCGGAATTCAAAAAATATCGCGGTTATGAATTGCATAAATGGATGCCCGCGCTCACAGGCCGTGCCGTGGAATCTTTTGACCAGACACGCTCATTTCTCTGGGATTTCAGACGGACGATCGCCGACCTCTATGCGGACAATCATTATGGACGCCTCGCTGAGCGCTGCCACCAAGATGGCCTGCAGTTCAGTACGGAACCTTATGGCGGCCCATTCGAGTTCCTACAAGTCGGTGGACGCAGTGACTATCCCATGGTCGAGTTTTGGACAGGCCCGAGAAATCTTTTGCCCTCAGAACAGGAATCCCGAAAGAGCTACTATCACGGCATCTCATCGGCACACACGTATGGTCGTCGCGTGATCGGCTCGGAGGCTTTCACATCGGAAGAGGGCTGGCTCATTCATCCTTACGCACTCAAAAGTCTCGGCGATGTCCATTTTGCCTCCGGCATCAACCAGTTCATCATCCATGTCTCTGCGCATCAGCCTTATCTTACAGACCGGACCATGCCTGGCTTTACCAGCGGGATCAACGGCATTCATTTTGACCGGGGTAACACCTGGTTTTACCATGGTGGCAAGGAGTGGGTTGATTACCTGATCCGCTGCCAGAGCGTCCTGCAGCAGGGTACGCAGGTTGCCGATTTCGCCTACTATCAAGGCGACGACGCCCCAGGCGAAGGCAGTCGCATGGAGCCAACACCGCCCGAAGGGTTTGATGCTGATGCGCTCAATACAGAGGTCCTCTCAACTGCGAAGGTCGACCAGCATGACCTGGTATTGGTCCATGGCAAACGCTACCGCTACCTTGTGCTGCCTCGAAACGGTCGCCTCACCTTCGCTGCGCTTCAGCAGATCAAGCGCCTCTCCGATGCCGGTGCACGGCTTGTAGGCCCCAAGCCCATCGGCTCCCCCAGTCTCGCGGACGCCCAGCAAGATGCAGCCTATCGCCAGCTCGCGGATACCCTCTGGCTGCACGATGCCATTCCGAATCCGAAAACATTGAGTGAACTCGTGAAGCACGACAATCTCGCGACAGACTTCGCCTATACGAGAGAGGACCAGCTCACCCTTCACTATACCCATCGCCAGGATGAGCAGCACGATGTCTATTTTGTCGCCAACGGAAACAGGAAGCGCGGCGAGGTCCGTTGCACCTTCCGGACCGATGGCGGGCGGCCTCAGCTCTGGAATCCGCTAAACGGCAGCAAGACGGAGTGCATTGCCTATACTGTGGAGACTGACAATCGCGTCACCCTGCCCCTCTGGTTCAATGAGTCAGACAGCACCTTTGTCGTCTTTGATCGCACAGACCGGATACGAAACCCACTGACGCTCAGCCGTCAGGCGGCAGCCCAGGACAAACGCAAGGCTCTGACGATCCTCAAAGCCGCGTATGGCGCAAAGGGGAAAGTCGTTGACGTCACCGACAACGTTCGTGAAAAAGTTCTTAACGATACCCTTACACTGCGAGGCTTCACGCAGTTAAAAGGCGACCCCATGCCAGGCGTCAGAAAGACGCTGACCCTCTCATATCTGCTCGACAACCAGCCCGGGACGTTATCCGCCTTTGATGACGAGACGCTTCTACTTCCGCCGCGTCGGGCTGAGCAGCAGGCTGAACTCGTCACAGAAAATGGCAAGCCCTACTTGCTGGCCTTGATGAGCGGGACCTACACTGTCGGAGCCACTCCGTATCACGTAACCGTTCCTGCCACTGTCACCCTGAGTTCCAACACCACCTGGACCATCACCTTCCAGAAGAACCGGGGTGCACCTGAGCCGATCACCGCAACCCACCTCGGTTCACTGAGCACCTTCGCTGACGAGGGGGTCAAATACTTCTCAGGTACGGCAACCTATACGACAACCTTTGACGCTGCACCACCCACAAGGGGCAGCGCAAAAACCTACCTCGACTTAGGAGATGTCGCGGTGATCGCCTCGGCTCAGCTCAATGGTACACTTTTGGGAACTTGCTGGAAACCGCCCTTCCGCTTTGATGTCACAGAGCACCTAAAAGCCGGCAAAAACACATTATCCGTCGAGGTCACAACCACTTGGGTCAATCGCCTGATCGGCGATGAGCGCTTCCCCGACGACGTTACCAAGAACGGAACATGGAAAGAGGGCGGCCTACCCGTCGTCCCGGAGTGGCTCAGCAAAGACACCCCTCGCCCCGAACCTCGCCGCGTCACCTTTGCCGCCTTTAAATTCTGGAAAGCGACAGATCCTCTTCATCCAGCGGGATTGCTGGGGCCTGTCACCTTGCAGACCGCGCAACTGATTCCGCTCAAAACAAGCAAGTAATGAGGTATACCCATGAATAGAAGATCGTTTATCAAAAGCGTCATCGCCTCCGGCACGGTTCCGTATTGGGTTCCCGCATCCGTCTTGAGTGCAGAAAAGGCACCCTCCACCCGCCTGCAGGTGGCCTGCATTGGGATTGGCGGGATCATGGGTTCCAACCTTCCTGCACTTCTCGCCATACAGGGCGTTGATGTGGTTGCGCTCTGCGATGTCGACTCCTCTGCCGTTAACCAAATGGCAAAAAAGTTTGAGTCGAAACCCAATGGCGAGAAGGTGATTTCCGCGCTCAAGAAAGCGCCTTTCTATACAGACTACCGGAAGCTGCTCGACCAGGAAAAACAGATCGATGCCGTCTTCATCGCTACGCCTGATCACTGGCATGCGCCGATCGCCACGGCTGGTATTCAGGCTGGCAAGCATGTCTATTGCGAAAAGCCACTGACCCACAGCATCATGGAGGCCAGACGCCTGCGGGAACTGGCCCGCCAGAGCAAGGTCATGACCCAGATGGGCAATCAAGGCAATGCGACGACAAACCTGAGAAGAAATATCGAAGTCATCCAGGCCGGCGTCATCGGCACCGTCAAGGAAGTCCATGTCTGGCACCCCCCCTGCCGCATCTACGAGGCACGTCCCGCCAAGGAGGATCCCGTCCCGCAGAACCTGAATTGGGATATGTGGCTGGGACCTGCCCCCGCGCGGCCATTTGCCCGCAATGTCTATCACCCCTTTGCCTGGCGCTATTGGTGGGACTTCGGTAATGGTTCGCTGGGAGACTTCTGCGGACACGCCTTTAACTTACCGGTGCAGGCGCTCAACCTTGATCACCCGACCTCGGTCGAAGTCGAAGGCGAAGGCATGGGACGTGAAAGCTATATTAAGAGCGGCAGGCTCACCTATCGATTCCCAGAGCGCGAGGGACGGTCGGCCCTGACCTTCTACTACCATCAGAGCTTGATGCCGCCAGACACCTTCATGCAGCCCTTCCAGGAGACCTTCGGCAAGAAGCCGGATGGCGGATGCCTGGTGGTCGGAGAGAAAGGGATGATCTCCGCAGGCTTGTGGAACACCGACGGTTACCTGTGCATGACGGGCGAAAAGAAATTCCGCAGTGTCATGAAGCATGAGGCTGCGTCAAAGGTGGCTGAACGCCTGCCGCGTACGCGAAGCCACATTGAAGAATGGGTACTCGCCTGCAAGGGGCAGGGTTCCACCTTCTCGCACTTTGACAAGGGTGGACTGATTACGGAAGTGGGCTTGATCGGCGCACTGGCCTTCAGGGCCGGACAGAACATCGACTGGGACAGCAAAACGCTGACCGTCCCGGGCAAACCCGAGTTGAACGCCATCATCAACAAAACCTATCGGAGCCCCTGGGGAACCTAAAACAACACACATTCAAGTCCGGAGTAACCCATGAACACAACACGCACCCTCGCTCGCATGCTCTGCCTTCTGCTGCCCTTCGTCATCGCGCAGGACCTCCCAGCGCAAGCCACCAACGCCGCCCCGGCCGCAAAGGCGGTAACGCCGAAGCCGCCGCGCCATGTTCCGCAGCCGGTCAAGCCTGAGCATCTTCAGCAGATGGAGGAGATGATCGAATCCTTCCACCTCGATAAGCCGGCTAAGCCTAAACGCGCGCTTGTCTTTTGGAGGTGCGACGGCTTTCCGCATAAGGATGCGATTGATTATGCACAGGCCCTTTTCCAGCTCCTGGCGAAGAAAGGATTCACTCAAGCCGAGTATACCGCTGACTATCAGGCGCTTCGCGCAGAGAACCTCGCAAAATTCGATGTCCTGGTCATGAGCAACTCGACAGACATTGACACCCAGCGCCATCCCTTCATCGAGGAGGGCATCCTCTCTTTTGTGAATAACGGCGGCGGCTATATGCTTCTCCATGGTGCCGTGGATAATTTCAAGAACAACCCCAAACTGATTGAGCTTGCAGGCACGCTCTTTGGCGGCCATCCGTGGAGCGGCGGTCCCTTCCAGTTCAAGGTTGAAGATTCTAGCCCTATCAACAAAGGCTTCACCAATCAAACCTTTAAAGCCATCGATGAAATCTATCAAGGAAAGCCACCGTACGGAACACGCGAAGGCAAGCACGTACTGATCTCCCTCGACTTTTCTGATGAAAAGACGGCGAATGCAGGGAAGGATCGACAAGCCTACCCAGGGACGAACGACTATCCCGTCTCCTGGACGCGTACGGCTGGAAAAGGCCGCGTCTTCTACACCTCTTTCGGGCATGATCGCCGGGCCTATCTTGACCCGTTTCGACTCGCCCATATCATCCGGGGCTACCAATATTGCGCAGGTGAAATCAAATGACCCCTTCCTACAGGAACATTCCAAAATATTTTCTCATGACAGGCCTGCTCATGTGCGGCGCGTCAGCCCCCGTCAGTGGCATGAACTGGTGGCCCGAACAAAAAGCGCCAACGGCCTACTGCACGGTAGACCTTCCAAACTCTTTTGAGCAGCAGGTCATTGCCCAGGCTGTCGCAGGCCACAAGGCCAGACTGGTCAATGAGAGTCGCGGCACGGAACTCGTCTGGTTCAGACAGCATGGCAAGATTGCCGAAGATTTGAAGAAGCGGACGGTCGAGCGCTTGAAGTTGCGTGATAGCGGCGTCAAAAAAATGGATGACCTCCTGGCAGCCTTGATTGCCGATCACACCATCAAGGGATATGTCCTCTACACTCCGGATGTCTCCACCAATCGTCACCCGTATGAGTTCGGAGGTGTGATCGACCAGTCGCTGAATACGGCCTGCATGGCAGCAGCCCTGTTTAAAGCAGTCCCCGTCACCCCCGAAGGGGAAGCCGAAATGAAGAAACGCGGACTGACCTGCCTCTTTGACGCGCGCTCTGTCTCGCCTGGCGAGTTCTTCACCCAGCATCGGCAAGCCTTCGCTCAGCATGGCGCACTGGCCATGCTCGACCCAAAGGCCATGCACAACCGGGACCTGGTCATCGCCCACTGCCTGCCGGTCACCTGCGGCACCAATGACTCCACCACCTGTATTCTGGAAGGCGTCCGTCCGCCCGCCATGGTCGTCGGCTGGGGGCTTGGGGATGAATTTGCGCACTGCCGCATGGTCTCCCGCTACGGACACTTCCATACCGCGTCCAACTGGATCCTCAACGTCCCCTTCTATTCCGCCGGCAGCAACGACTACTCGCCAGCCAAGATTAAGCCCGTGGACGAAAAAACCATAGACTACTCAGACAAGCGGCGTTGCGTCGCGTTTCTGATGAGTGACGGCGACAACACGGGGTTTGTCCAGATGGGCCTTACAACCGCGCGCTATTGGGGAAGCCCCACGCATGGAAGCTTTCCCATGGGATTCAGCGCCTGTATGGCGGATCTTGCGGGTCTTTCCCCTGTAAACATCGATCTCCTCTCGGAGACAAAGCCGCCGGAAACATCCCTAGTCCAATTTTCAGGCGGCTATTTCTATCCCGACCACTTCGGTTCCGCCCGCACGAACCGGACAGCCCTGCTCCGGGTCCATCTGCGCAATGTCGGCAAGGAGATGGAGCGTTCAGGAGTCCGGATCATGACAGCGATATTCGAGAAGAGCGAGACGCCTGAAAGTCTAGAGGCCATGCAGATCATCGCAGAGGAAATCCCCTCCCTCCTGGGCCTTCTCGTCATGGATTACGCCCCTTACCATCGCGGGAAAGGACGCATCGTCTGGCTCGACAATGGACGCGGCGATAAGATTCCGGCCGTTGCCGCGCGCTACTGCCTCTGGCAGAAGATGCGTCCGCCTCTGGCTGGAGAACCCCACACCTTGCCTGCTGTCATCAACAGCGACGATCCCGCCGGCGTCGGCGGCTGGGCTTCCGTCCACGCCTGGTCCTCCTTTGAAATGCCAGACGGAAAGACGCTGCATGGCGTGGATGCAGTGCAGGCAACCGTCCAAGGCATCGACACGAACAAGGTTCACGTCGTATCTCCTGAAGAGTTTCTTTATCGTCTCCGACATAAGAGGTAGCAATGTTCAACGGAAAAGTCATTACGTCCTTCCTTCTTCTCACAGCCTGCCTAAGGGCTGACGTGACGCAGGTGTCCCCCTTTCAGAGCGATGCGCTTCAAGAACTCGAGCAGCTGAAGGTGGAAATCAACTACTTCACGCATGAAGCACCCGGGCAGGAGCGGCTTCGCAGGGAAACGCTCAGGGCTTCTGCTTTGACGCTGCCAAACACGCCCCCTTGCCTGCTGGTCAGCCGCCGGCTTTCCGAGCTTATCCAGGCTTTGCGCTACCTCCCCGGCGGTCCCAGACTTCGCAATGAAGACCGCGAACTGAAAGAGCTGACACAGAAGATCACGCCCACGCTCTCCGTTTCCGAGGAGAAAGAGCTTTTTCTCTCCTTCGCCGCGCTCAGACGACGTATTGCCTTTCAGAATCCTCTACTCAACTTCGACTCGCTTCTTTTTCTGAAGCATCACCGACCCGCGCGCGGTGACGGACACATGGTGGATCAGTTCTTCGGCTTCAACCAACAGGGAGGAGACGGTCTCTTCGTCCTTGAAAAGGCGTTTTCTGAGCAGCCGACAATCCGTGACCTCACGACAAGTGCCATTGTGAAGAACGGTCGCCTGAAGGGGCAATCCCTGAAGCAAGGCGCCTTTCTCTCCCCTGACCTTGATTTTGACGGCAAGACGATCCTCTTCGCATGGACAGAGGCGCAACATGAACTCGCCGCGGACGCAGACTGGTCAAAGCAACCCTGGATGAAACAGGAGGCAGAGGTCATGCGCCACCCCTTTTACTACTGGAGTCCGGAACGGACCTTCCACATCTTTAAGATGAGCGCGGACGGCAGCGAGTTGACTCAACTGACCGACGGCCCCTGGAATGACTACGATCCCTGCTTCCTGCCCAATGGCAGAATCGTCTTTGTCTCTGAGCGCCTTGGAAGCAATGCGCGTTGCGGAGGCCGCTGGTCTGCCACGGCGGTTCTTCATTGCATGATGCCTGACGGCGCTGATATTGTCCCTCTCAGCTACCATGAGACCAACGAGTGGCAGCCCAGCGTCAACAACGACGGCATGTTGGCCTACACCCGCTGGGACTATATTGACCGCGGCTCATCCGGCATTCACCATCTGTGGACCTGCCAGCCGGACGGTCGTGATCCGCGCTCCCGCCACGGCAACTATCCGGACTGGCCGTGGTCAAGACCCTATCTGGAGATGCATATCCGGGCCATTCCTGACAGCCGGAAATACGTGGCTACATCCACCCTCCATCACGGTTATCAGTTCGGCTCGCTCGTGCTGATCGATCCGACCGTCCGGGATGACCGGGCCATGTTACAAGTCAAGCGACTCACACCCGAAGTTCCTCTACCTGAATCAGAAATCAATCCCGGGATTCCGAGAAACATCGTTGACATCGGTGTGTTGCGCAATTACCCGAAAACACACCTGCCTGATCAATGCTATTCCACGCCCTGGCCGCTGAGCGAGGATTTTTATCTTGCAGCGTATGCCCGTAAAGGCCATAACCATGGCATCTACCTCGTGGACAGCTTTGGCAACAAGGTCCTTCTCTATGCAGATGCGCAAATCCCCTGCATGGATCCCATCCCTCTCATCCCCAGAAAGCGTCCTCCCATTATTCCCGTCAAGACGCAGCAGATGGCGGCAGACCGTAGTAAGACACCCCCGTCCCCTTATGCCGAAGTCTCTGTCATGAATGTCTACCAAAGCGAGAGTCCCTGGCCAACTGGCACAAAAATTACCTCGCTCAGGATCATCGCGGTCTTTCCAAAGGATACGCCTCATCTCGGAATCCCCAGTATCGGCGCCTCGCAATTGATCGCCCGCGGGGTTCTCGGCACAGTGCCTGTTGAGGAGGACGGAAGCGCTTATTTTCTGCTTCCGACCGGCATCGAGGTTTATTTTCAAGCCTTGGACCGCGAAGGCCGGGCTGTTCAAAACATGATGAGTGGCACGTACACCCATCCAGGCGAAAACCTCTCCTGCACAGGATGCCACGAATCCAAACATGAACTGCCCCAATCCCCAGACCGTTTGCCTCTTGCCCTGCAACGGAAACCGTCCAGAATCGCCCCGGAGCCCACAGGTTCCTTCCCCCTGACCTTTCCACGCCTTGTCCAGCCTGTTCTCAATGCCAAATGCGTGCGCTGTCATGAAAAGGAAAAAACCGCGCCTTCCCTTTCTGCAGAACGTTTCCCTGTTGATCCCGCCTATACAGCGAATGCTGAAGGCAATTATGCGATGGCCGCCCTTCGCGGGCAATGCAGGCCGATGAACGGATGGAGCCAGGCCTTTATTTCACTGCACGACAAGGTCTGGAGAAAAGAGGGGTTTGATTATCAGGAAAACCGTTTCCTTCGGGATCATCAATACTCGATCCCCGGCGAGGTAGGCGCCTTGGCCTCGCCCCTCTACCACATGCTCAGGAAGGGGCATCATCAGGTCGAACTCTCCCCTGAAGAGTGGCGACGGCTGATTGTCTGGATGGACGGAAACAGCCCCTTCTTCGGCGCTTATCATGAATTGGAAAAGCAGGGGGCTGGGGAATGGGTTCTTCCTCGACTCGGCATCCCATCGGACTGGAAGGAGCGTCGCGACCAAGAGATCAAGGAAGGACAGACATCCGCTTCCTTGCCGTCATTTACCGGGTTGTTTAACCGGACTGTAGTGGAATAGAATAGGAGGAGTCACATATGAGAAAGATCAATCTGTCGCGTCGTGATTTTGTCATGCAATCCTTGGTCGCAACAGCGGCTCTCTCTGCACGACAGGGAACCGCCGCAGAGGCGCAAACCCCTGCAGTTTCCACCCCGCCTGCACTCCCCATCACTCATAAGATCAAGGTGGGCATTGTCGGCGGCGGCCATCGCGGCAACCTGATTGGTGGCTTCATGAAAAGCCATGGCGGCTTTGAGATACACGCCGTCACTGATTATTTTCCGGAGACGGCGGATGCACTGGGAGAGACCTTCGGCGTGAACAAGGCCCGACGCTTCTCCGGCCTCTCGGGATACAAGAAGACCATCGATAGCGGCATCGACGCGCTGGTGATCATGGATGTCCCCTGCTTCTATCCTGAACAGGCAAAAGCCGCAGTCGATGCCGATCTTCATGTCTACATGGCCAAGCCCTTTGCCGTGGATGTGCCAGGCTGCCTGCTGCAACTCGAAACCGCCAAACGCGCAACCGCCAAGAAGAGATGCGTCCTCGTGGACTATCAGATCCCGCTCGACAAGGCCAACAAGGAGGTCGCCAAAAGAATCCACGAAGGAGGTGTCGAGGGACTCTCCCATATCTGTTCCGGCGGGCAATCTAGTGTATGGGGGGATCCCGCAAAGGGAAAGACCATTGAAAACCTCCTGCGGGGCGGCGTCTGGCTCTCCTCCGTCAACCTGGGGGGAGACAACATTGTCTCGTATGATATCCACATCATTGACGGTGTCACGTGGATCATGGGGAAACGTCCGATAACAGCCTGCGGCTTTTCAAAAATCACCCGTCCGAATCCTCAAGGCGACCGGACGGATTGCGGCAGCGTCACGTATCACTATGACGATGGCACGATCTGGTCACATGTCACGCAGGCCCTGGCCAACAATGCTTGGATGCATAACCTCGGCGCTGACTTCATGGGTTGTAATGCAACGGCAACAATCAACTACTGGGGCAAGTCACAGATACGCGGTGGCCCCAAACACGTGGTCGGCAGTGCCAGCAACAACATCTACAATGACGGCGCCGAAGCCAACGTAGCCGAGTTTTATCGCTGTATCATCGAGGAGAAGTATGACAATCCCACCGCCTTCCGCGCTGTGGACGGGACGCTCACCGCTATCCTGGGCCGTGAGGCGATGGCGCGCAGAGGCCTGGTGAGGATGGAGGATCTGCTCCGGGAGAACAGGAAACTCGAGCTTGACCTGAGCGGATTGAAGGCATAAGAGCCCCTCTGCCGATCCTCAGGAAGAAAGGATTGTTTGTCTCATGCGCACACCTCTGTATTTCCTCGTTGTCCTCCTCTTTACTCTGACCATCCGGGTGCAAGCGGAAGGCTTTGCACCGGACGGGAAAGGGTTCCGCGTTGAAACGCCCTTCGTTTCAGGCGCACTCCACGCCGGGGGCGCGTCAAAAGGGCTCTTCCCCCTTGTGGAAACACGCTCGGGTATGGCCATTGCCGGGGAGAACGGCTACGGTATCTTTTCCCATTACAGGCTGCTCTCAGCTACAGACCGCTATGGTACAGCAGGATGGGATTGGGCCAGCACGACAAAGCTGAACGACGATGGTTCCGTCGAAATATCCTGGTCATCGGACAAGGAGCATCCGTTCGACATGAAGGCTGTCTACGCATGGAAAGGGTCCAACACGCTCGACCTCCTCACCTGTGTGACACCTAAAAAGAACCTGAAGAAGATGGAGGTTTTCCTGGCATCCTATTTTCAAGGGTTTCCACAGGCCTGGGTCTATGCGAAACAGGGTATGGAGAGTGGTTTTATGGAAGCCGTGGAACGTGCGGGGATATGGCAGGCCTTTCCACGCGACACTGAGGCCGTGAGTATGCTTCAGGACGGACGATGGACACGCCCTCCGCATCCGGTGGAGTGGTCCCTCAGGCCTGCGCTGGCAGCCCCGCTCGCGATGAGAAGGGATTCCAAGAGCGGCTTATGTGCCCTTGTGATGGCGCTGCCAGAAGATTGTTTCGCAGTGCTCACACCATATAGCGAAGAATCACATCGGTCACTTTACCTCTCCCTCTTCGGTCGGGATATGCTGGTTGGAGAGACCGTCCAGGCGCGGACGCGCTTCATCGTGGGACACAATATATCGGACGACCATGCAGTCCAGCTCTACCAAACCTTTCAAGCAGAAATGAAAAAACAACTCATTGTTAAAGAGGAGAAGCCGAAGCCTCCCTTTGCCATCCCCTGCGATATCTCGGCCTGCGGCACGGAGCAGAAGCCCACAGCACTCGACGGCATGACGCTTCAAGAGGTTGCGGACTTCCGTGTGAAATGTGTGAAACGGCATCAGGCACTCGGTGTTTTTCCAGCGGATTACAATCCCTTGCAAGGTGCCAGCGCAAGCATCTACAACGGCATCGCGTCTGGCGAGAAATGGGTCGGCGTCAGCCCCTACTATATTGCGAACCCGTACTTTCTTGTCAATCTTGCAGCCGCAAATCAGGTCACCCCTCTGAATGTCCTCTGCCCAGACGTTTCGCTGACCTACACGAAGTCGCGTGCCGAGGAACGACATTCCGGGGAAACCGCGAAAGCATTTTTCAATGCCGTCTACAGTGATCAATTCACCAAACCAGGAAAAGTACGGCTCATGCTGGTCAATGCCTACGACGCGGGTTTCCATTACGCAACCGTTGATCTGGAAGCCTCTGTAAACATCGACCCCGAACCCGCCAGCCAGAACATCTGCAGCAACATCTACAGCCGTGCAGGTTATTACCATCGCGGACGCTACGGGAAGAACAACCTCAGCCCGGAAGACAAGAACGCCTGGCTCGTGCTCAAACAACGCGATGCCTACACAAAAATTGAACTCCTTCTTTGGAAGCAGAACCCCCTGACACGCGAGACGCGTGCGGATTTGCACTATGCTTTTGTCATTGATCCTGGCAAATAAGGAGTACAGGTTAATGCGGATAAGCGATAAGTTGCTCATGCTTAGTGTTACCGGTGCGCTATTTTATGCATCAAATGTATACGCATTGACCGAATATGGCTGTGAGGTAACACCTGCAGGCGGCATCCTGAGTGCTGCGCAGATCGCGCCTGGGGCCACGAACAGGGTGCTGGTGATTGTCTGCGCGGTTTCGAATGGACCGGCTCCGGCTACAGTTGGTCAGATTACGGGTGTGATCTTCACGAACCAGGTATCAGCAGATCTCACGGTCAGGGACAGTTCATTCAGTAAGCTGGGCTTGAGGGGGGCGGTGATTGGTGTCATCACCAACAACAATCTCAGGCCGTCACAACTCCAGAACGATACAGGGAAGCTTGCGCTGGAAAATTACTGCAAGCCTATCGTTGAAAGCCGGTATGGTGTCGCCTTTTCGAATTATCAAAGCGTCATATTCATGATGCCGTCATCGGGGGGTGGGTCAGCGGGCAAGACGGGATACGATGCGGAGGGTTACGCCAAGGTGTTTATTGACGGCGACTATTGGAATCAACTTTGTGTCACGACCCATGAATATGGGCACACGCTCGGGATGGATCATTCGGGCATAACAATAGATAACTCATCCGTAAATTTACATCTGGCTGAAGGTGCTGATTACCCTACATATGGTGACAGTGGTTGCCTGATGGGGCATCCCCTTGCTGGCAACCGCCAGTATCATGCGTTGCATAAGTACGAGGTCGGATGGATCCCAAGTAACAACGTCATGAATGTTGTCACCACCGGAACATATACCGTCTACTGTTCGGAGCTAGCGACAAATCAGACTCAAATAATACGGATTGGCGACAGTACCTACGCGTCCTACCGGGCACCACTCGCAAAAACCCTTGATACGAACCTGGTCAGCAATTATCTCAATGCGACAATGATTTACAGGTGGGACGGAACCCATCTTACCCACCTTTATGCAGCCTTGACAAACGGAGCCACATTTGCCGATTCCTCCACCACCAGCTTGGTACAGCAGGTTTCCTGTGATGGTACCTCGTCGGTCGTGAGGGTGACCTTTCCGCAGGGACATTCCCTTCCCGTCGCTCATTCGCAGAGCGTTACGAATCTGGAAGACACATCGCTCCCGATCACCTTGTCCGGCTGGTCTGACACCGATGGAGCTAACCTGAAATATCTGATCGTAGCTAATCCTGCGCACGGCGCACTGAACAAGAATGGTGCGCTGGGCACCTATAAACCGGACACGAATTACAATGGCACGGACAGCTTCACATTTCAAACACAGGACAGTCTGGGATTCCTGTCGGCCCTTGCGACGGTGTCAATAACGGTCAAACCGGTTTCTGATCCGCCCACGGCGGGGAATGTCTCTGATACCGTTGAACAGAATGTGCCGAAGCAAATCACCCTCGCCGGCAGTGATCCGGATGGCGACCCGATCACCTATTTCATTGTCAGGGTTCCCAGCAACGGCGTGGTCACGGGAACGGGGCCGCAGGTGACCTACACGCCTGCCAGTGGCTACTTCGGAAATGACATTTTTACCTATCAGGTCGTGGATACTGGCGGCCTGACTTCACCTGTGGCGACAGTGAGTCTCACGGTCGCTGGAGCCTTAGTGTTACATCTCCCACTTGACCAGTCGCTCAACGGAAAGGCACCGGACCTCTCCGGGAACGGTTTTTCGGGTGTGTTCAAAAACATGTCGTCAACGAACTTTGTATCGGGCAAAGCCGGCAACGCCCTGAATTTTGATGGCGCTAACGATTATGTCGAAGTCCCTGACGATCCGCTTCTGCGTATCGGCAACCAGCATACGCTGTCTGCCTGGATCAAGCCGGATAACACGAATAACTTCCGGCAGATCATCGGCAAGGGCGCCTATAGTTATAACATGGCCATTTTCAGTGGCAAGATCAGGTATGTGCTATCTGACGGCTCGACCGTTAAGACAGTGGACTCCGCCTCTACCATGCCGACTGGGGCATGGACACATGTTGCCTGCACGTATGACGGAGCGTACGCCAGGATCTATTTGAATGGTCAATTGGACAAGCAGGCAACCTGCACACTCATGCCTGCGCAATCAACGGCGGTTATCCAGATCGGCGGCGGAGGCGGGAGTTCGTACTACTTTAAAGGCCAGATGGATGAGGTCCGCCTTTATCAACGCGCGCTGAGCGCCAAAGAATTGTCGTTGATTGCCCCCTCGCAAACCTATTCGTCCTGGTCGCTCCAAAATGCGGCGTTATTGGGTGGAATGACCAACAAGGATGATGATCCCCGGGGACTGGGATTGAACAATCTTGGCCGATACGCCTTCGGAGGTGTCGCAACCAACGGGCCTGAAGCTGCTCGATTAGTCCTTGTGCCGACAGAGACACCTTCGCTCTTCAGCTTCAGATTGGCATACAATGCGAGGGCATGCGACCTCGCCTACTATGTCGAACAAAAGCAGTCGCTCATGGAACCCACCGCGTGGTCATGCATCCTCTCCAACATCACTGCCGGTGGCTGGACGGGTCTTGCGACATGGCGTGCGTCTGTCGACACAAATGGCGTTGGTCTGCTGGAGGTCACTCATCCAATAAACACGCCCTCGTCTAGCTTCTTCCGCACCCGAGTGGAGGCTCTATAATGACGCCTGCCAATCGCGCATAAGCACCCCCTTCAGATTTTCCGTTTATCCCCAAAATCGGGGATGGTATAATAAATCACCGTCCGTTAAGCTACTATCATGAAACGCGGGATGTTGCGTTGTATACAGTTGTCCGGGGAATGTTTGAGCAAACCAATCAAGATAATAATGGGGAACGTCATATGTTAAGGGCTCGTCTTATTTGCGTCATATTTGGTTTTCTGCTGTGCACGGAAGGACGTGCAGAAGAAGGAAACCGTCAGATCATCATCGGTGCTCAGGCATCGCAGCTTGAACGATTTGCAGCGCAGGAACTCCAGCGCTACCTCTGGCAGGTGAGCGGGACCTTTCTGGATATTTCCACAGCCGAAGCCCCACCGTCCGGGAGCTTTGTCATCGGGCAGCGTAAGACCAATCCGCTCATTGACAAATTAACCTCGGACGGTTCCTTATCACTCTCTTCTGAAAAGCCAGGCCAGCAGGGCTATGTGTTGAAGCGTGTCGGCGTGAAAGATAGTGTTCTCTACATCATCGGCGGCTCTGATGCCGAGGGCTGCCTGTACGGGGTGTACGGCCTGCTGGAAGAACATTTCGGACTGACCTTCGGACTTGCCGGCGATGTGCTGCCCGATGAACAGAAATCCCTCGACCTCCCAGCGCTCGACGAGCGGCATGTCCCGAGCGTTTCCGTGCGCGGCATTCTCCCCTGGTCCAACTGGCCGCAGACCACTACCAGTTACTCCTGGGCCGATTGGAAGGCCGTCATCGACCAGATGGCCAAGATGCGCATGAATATGTTGATGGTGCACAACTATGCCGACGAGCTTTACCACAACGTGCCCATCGACGGTAAGCTGCCGCGCGTCTATCTGCCGCACACCAAGAGCGGCTACATGATCGGCCACCCGGCGTGGGTCCCCTGGGCCTACCGCTTCAAGGGGCGCGACCTGATTGACGACTGCTCGTTCGGCGCGGAATCATCTTTGCATGGCGAGAGTTTCAGCAGCGAGAAGGTGTATGCACGCGGGGTCGCCATGTTCAGGCGAGTCATCGCTTACGCCCACACGCGCGGCGTGAGGATTGCGCTGGGCGTAGACATCAACGACACGGTCAAGGGCAAAGGCGCGCTCAATGACGCGCAGCGCGCGAAACTGGCGCTCGAGCCCGGGTTTGTCAAGGCGCGTGCCGACCAGATCATCAAGGACTATCCGGAGTTGGATTACTTTATCGCCTTCTGTTCGGAAGGGGTTCCGCAGTTTAAGGACACGGCACCGGAGTGGCATGCGGCGATCCGCCTCCTGCACGGCGAATTCAAGAAACGCGCCCCTGGCATCAAGCTGGCGATCTCCGGCTGGGGCCAGCGCGCCGAATATATCGAGGGCCTTCCCGAAGATGTGATCGTCGCGCCGATCGCGCCCTACAAGGCGTATGCCCAGGATGGAACCATCGCAGGACCGCGCGACTTCTGGGCGGGGCCGTGGATGGAAAAGGACAATGATGACAGTATGTTCTATATGCCGTACCGCGTCTTGTTGTCAGCGACCGTAGAGAGCTGGCAGAAGCGCTCGCCCAACACCAAGGGGCTCTATGCGCTGACCTGGCGCAGCACGGACGCAATCGACGCGAAGTTCTGGTACCTCGCCCGCGCACCGTGGGACGCACAGAACAAGATGAAGACCGGCAAGGACGCCTATTACGCTTATGCCGTCGCGAACTATGGCAAGGAGGCCGCCGACCTCGTCACGCCAATCATCAACGAGAACGAGGCCTTTGCCAGCAACATGTGCGAGATGGGCGGACCCCGTCCGTTCCGGGAGTTCGCGACGATCATGGCAGCCCGCCATGAGGTAAACATGAAGGGGTTCAGCATTCCCGCCCAAACCGGCGCGGGCTATGCGATCGAGGCCGTCAAGTATCACCACCGCACAGGCGGCGGCGCGGTCAAGGCCGGAACGCCTGAGGCCTATATGCAGATGACCAGCGGGCTCTGTCTGGAGTTCCGCAACGTGGACTTCGGAGAGGGTACGCAAGAGATCCGCATGCAGTTGGCCGCTCCCGACGGTGCGCGCGTGGAGTGCCGCCTGAACAACGCGGACGGCCCCTTGCTAGGGCAGGCCGTCGTGCCGAAGACAAAGGGTGTCGAGGATTTCACCACCGTGATCCTTCCCGTCAAGTCCACAAAGGGCAAGCAGACCATCGTGTTCAATTTTTCCAAGGAGGTTTATCCGCGCAAGGAACTGGCCAAGGCGGAGGAACAGATCGCCACCGTCGATCAGGCCATGTCCAAGGCGAGCCCGACGCAGCGTCAGCGGCTGGACCTGCTGCGGACGCGACTCTGCGCTGTGCGAGACCATATCCGTCTGAACCTGGAGTTCCCGGAGTACACGCTCGACACGCTGCCGGGCGCACTGGAGTCGTGGGTGATGAATTATATCCGCCGCGTGGACGACATCTCCTCGCTCGGCACGATGACCAGCATTCAGAATCGTTTTGTCCAATACACGTACCTGCGCAAGAAGGTTGAGCCCTTCTACGAGCGTCAGGCGATCCGCCCCCCGCTGGATGTCGAGGCGCGTGGCACACCGACAGGTGCACAGATCGTCTGGTCCGAGACAGACTCCTCGGGAAAAGTCAAAGGCTATCGGGTCTACCGGGATGGAAAGCGTTTGAACACGCAGGACCTCCCGGCCACCGCAGACTGTTTGTCGGACGAAGGTTCAGGCGAGTTCCACTACACCGTGACCGCGGTGGGTGCAGACAACAAGGAGAGCCTGCCTTCCGTTAAAAGCCGCTGCCTCGCGGGGACGGCTGACAACGAAGCACCATTCATCGTGATGGTCTCACCTCCCCAGACCGGCTTGCGGGGGCAACCTGTCGTCATCAAAGCGCGCGTCATCGACAACCGGGCCTACGACAGCCTCACGGCCACGGTGCGCCTTAGAACTTTCGGCTCCAAGGAGTGGAGGAGTCTGGCCATGACGCGTAAAGTCCGAAGTGTCTTCACCCTTAAAATTCCGCCTGAAGCCATCGGAGAGAAAGGTGCGGACTACTACATTGAAGCCAGCGACGGCAGCAACATTGGACACTTCCCTCTGGCCGCGCCGCAGCGCACGCTCTCCCTTGTCCTCGAACAGGGACCCGCCCCCAGCCCGTTGAAAGCACCGGCCGTGCGAGCCGAAAAGCAGGCCCTGATGTGGACAGCGACTCCAAGCGCCTATTGGTACCGCATCTACCGCGGCAGGATGCCTGATTTCCGGATCGGGCCTGAGAACTACCTCACATACGCGCCGAAGGAGGCGAGTGCCTTCACGGACATGGAGGAGGATTTTGACGGACGCCCGCGCGCTTCGGTCTGCTATTACCGCGTCACCGCCATGGATGAAAACGGCTATGAGAGCGATCCTTCAGAAGCCATCCCCGTTCGCTCCAGCATCATCCTGCCGTTGCAGTCGGCGACCCTGGTCGGCCGTCCTCAACTGAGAAAGCTTCGCGAAGCCTTGACGACTTCCGGCTCTGTCTTGGCCGATTTTGGCAAACAAGCCGGCGACTCGATCCTCTTTAAAAACGTCCCTCCGGCCAGCGCCCTTCGCATCCGGTACTCCAATGGAAACGCCAAGCCCAGGCAGTGCGGTCTATATGTCAGCGATAAGCGCGTTGCGACACTCACCTTCCCAGTCTCGGAGCTGAGTGACGGCGCAGAGAACTATGCGGATGGCGTGCGCCTGACACAGGCCAAAGGAGCCGCCGGAGACTGGAACACCTTCCGCTTTCTTGAGCTGAAGATCCCGATTCAAGGTGTGCTCGCCTTTCGCATCGACGGCGACGATTTCAAAGCGAACGGTGGCGAACCCTGTTGTTACCTCGACCGCATCGAACTCACGCCACCTAGCGAATAAATATCCGCCCATCAGAAAGGATGGTTTCACCCTCAAGTAGGCGGGAGTCCCGCTGAGCAAAAGGAGATCAAAATGAAAACGTTCGGTACACCTATTTTTGTCTTAATGATGATGACGGCCATGTGTTTCGCAGAACAAGCTCCGCTTGCGACGGAGCCGTTTGATTTGTGCGATGTACAACTGTTGGACAGCCCCTTCAAGACGGCGCAGCGCGCCAACCGCGACCTTCTGCTTCGCGTGGATCTGGACCGGCTGCTCCACCCGTTCCGCCGGGAGGCCGGACTCCCCTCGCCCGTGACCAACGCGGCCAACGACTACAACTACGCCAACACCGGACATATCACGGGGCATTTTCTTTCGGGTTGCGCACTGGAATTCCGGAGCACCGGCGATAATAAGGTCAAGGCGCGTGCCGACCAGGTCGTCGCTGAACTGGCCAAGTGTCAGGCGAAGATCGGGAGCGGATATCTGGGTGGCTTCTCGGAACAGGCCATGCTGGCCTCGATGAGGCTTAAGACTGCGGACCCCAAGCAAATGGGCGCAGGCGTCCCCTGGTATTGTCTTCACAAGATCTATGCAGGATTGCTTGACATGTATGTCCTGACTGGAAATGAGCAAGCAAAGGCGGTTGTTATCAAGATCGCCGACTGGTGCGTCACGCAACTGGACCGCATGAGCGATCCTGCGATTCAGAACATGCTCAACACCGAGCACGGCGGCATTGCGGAGTTCTTCGCAAATCTGTATGACGTCACGCATGACCCGCGTTATCTGCGTGCGGCTGAACGATTGCTTCAGCGCGGTTATCTCGACGGCTTCGCCCGCAGCGAGGGCAAGCTCGTGAGACACCATGCGAATACGCAGATACCGAAATTTAGCAGCGCTGAGCGGATCTGGCAGATGAATGGAAACACGACCAACCATTTGGCAGCAATGGCGTTCTTCGATAACGTCACGCAAGGGCACACGTATGTGACGGGCGGCAACAGCTATGCGGAATATTTTGGCAATGCTGTTGAGCTCTCGTATTATCTCGGGGCGCGCAACACCGAAGCCTGCAACACCTATAACATGCTCAAACTGGCGCGTTATCTCTTCATGGCTCAACCCAAGTGCGTCTATGCAGACTATTACGAACGTAGCTTGTACAACCACATTCTGGCGACCAAACATCCGGAACACGGAGGCCAGCTCTACTTCTTGCCCTTGCAGAGCGGACATACAAAAGGCGGCGATAAGTCGAGTGCCTCAATCCTCGGCTGGCGTTTCCCGTTCAATGAACCGCCCACATGCCCGATCCAGATGGTTGGATCACCGATCGCCTGCTGTTCAGGAAGCAGCATGGAAAGCAATGCCAAGTATGCCGACAGCATCTATTTCCATTCCGGATCACAGGACCTCTATGTGAATCTCTTCATTCCCTCCGCCCTGACGTGGAAAACGAACGGTGTCTGCCTGGTACAAAACACGACCTATCCCTTTACACCGTCGACACGTTTGGAACTCACCTGCGAGCGTCCTGTCCGCTTTGCCCTGCATCTGCGGCGGCCCTGGTGGGCCACCGAGAAGCTCTCGGTGCGCGTCAACGGCGATCTACAGGAGGTTGCGGCAAAGGCCGGCGACTATCTCCGGCTGGAGAGGCTTTGGAAACAAGGAGACGCGGTAGAGGTCGTTTTTCCGATGTCGCTCCGTACAGAAGGTTTTGTAGACAACCCCCAACGTGTGGCCTTTATGTATGGTCCGCTGGTCATGGCCGCAGAAACAGAGAAAGGAAATCCCTTCTCCGTCGCGCTCGCTCAGAAAGAGGATCTGCTGAAAAGCTTTAAACCTGTCGAGGGATCTCCGCTCACCTTTACCGCGTCGGCAGACATCTTCCGCTCATCGCCTGATGCGGCACGGACGACCCCGGTTGTCTTTCGTCCCCTGGCTTATCTCTTTAACGAAACGCCCTACGCAGTCTATTGGGATCTCCATACGCGGCAAACCATGGAGAAGGCGTTTTCCGAATTGAGCAACGAGTTGAAACGCCAAAAGGACATGGAGTCGAGTACCAGCGACATGCTACTTTTCTTTATGCGAGGGGACGAGAGCTTTTCCTTCCAGAGTCAACTGTTGACGCAACCCGGATGGCTTGCGCGCGGCGCGAAAAGCACGTCGCCGGAAGCGCACAAGATGAAGACGTACGTCGCGCGCAGACGATCCCTCTCATGGTTGGTATCGGTGATGCCCTTCCAATACCTATGCCATGCGTTGCTGTTGGAACCCGAGTCCTGGGCATCGTTTACGATGCAGGTCAAGCCTGGGAAGTCCCAGGCATTACAGCTCACGTTATGGAAGTCCCTTTGTAACGCCGGCAACACGCTGCTCGCGCAGGGGATGTTGGAGGTCTATGTGAACGGAACCGTTTTGAGCCGTATCGATGCGTCGGCACTCCCGGCAGGCCGCTTCACCACGTGCGCCTTTGACCTGCCGGACACCATGACTGCTACGGAATCCACCCTTGAAGTTAAGTTGCTCGTGCCCAAAAATTCCGAGGCGGTCTCAGGTATTTACGAGTGCCGCATTGTAGCTAAGTAACGTATCTTAAAACAGGAGAAGAGATGATGTTGAAATGGATGACGATTATTCTGGGTTGCTCTGTTCTCACGCACACCGTGTCGGCGGGGCCGCGGGTGACATGGGAACAGGGAACGCCTGCCGCGTTCCCCCTGGTTGCTGATGGCCGGGCTGTGCCCGTGTGGGTGGATGACTCGGATTTCAAGGTTGCGCGCATCGCGGCAGGACTGCTGGCAGAGGACGTTGAACGGGTCAGCGGGGTCAAGCCTGTCGTGCTGACTCATGCGGCAGTCGCGGAAGAAGCAGTCGTGTTGGTCGGAACCCTTGGACATAGCAAGCTCATTGACCGGCTTGTACAGGAGCAGAAGCTTGACGTTGCTGCGATCCGCGGACAGTGGGAAGCGCATCTGGTCGCCACGGTCAAAGACCCGCTGCCCCAGGTCAAGACAGCGTTGGTGATTGTCGGCAGCGACCGAAGAGGGACGGCGTATGGGGTGTTCACGCTTTCAGAGGCGCTCGGTATTTCTCCCTGGTACTGGTGGGCAGATGTCACGCCAGTCCGCCGGCCGCAGTTGTTTGTCGAAGGCGGCAGCTACCCGCAGGCCTCTCCCTCGGTGAAGTACAGGGGCATTTTCATCAACGACGAATTTGCCGGCCTGCATCCATGGGCCTCCAAGACATTCGAGAAGGATCGCAAGCATATTGGGCCGAAAACGTACGCGAAAATCTTTGAACTGCTTTTGCGGTTGAAGGCTAATTTTTGCTGGCCGGCCATGTGGGGCGGAGCACGGTATTTCAATGTCTACCCGGAAAACAAACAGGTGGCTGATGATTACGCCATCGTCATGGGGTCATCACACTGCGAACCGCTGCTGTTCAACAATGTTGAAAATGCCGAGTGGGACGAGAAGACAGACGGGCCTTGGAATTTTCTCACCAACCGGGAGAAAATCGAGGAGGCCTGGACAAAGCGTCTGCAGGAGAATGGAAAATTCGAAAACGTCTATACACTTGGCTTGCGCGGGATCCATGACCGTCCGATTCAGGGCGGGAGTAATGCTGTCGAGAAGGCAGCGATTCTTCAAAAGGCCATCGATGCTCAACGTGAACTCCTTGGAAAACAGGTCAATCCGAACGTGTCCACGGTCCCGCAGATATTCGTACCCTACCGGGAGGTGTTGAAACTCTACGAAGCAGGGGTAAAGGTTCCAGATGATGTGACATTGGTCTGGGCTGACGATAATTATGGTTTCATGCGACAGGTTTCCAATCCGGAAGAGCAGAAGCGTGCCGGCCATTCCGGAGTCTACTACCATCTGTCGTTCTTCAACAACATTTGGCTCTGCCCGTATTCGCCGGCGTTGATCGCCTACGAATTGACCAAGGCGTATACGTTTGGCGCTGATCGGTTGTGGGTGATCAATATTGGCGACATCAAGCCGGCGGAAAAAGAGCTCACGTTTGCCATGCAACTGGCCTGGGACATCAAACGCTGGACACCGCAGAATGCGTACCAGTTCACCGAAGAATGGGCTGGGCAGACTTTCGGGAAACAGTATGCTGCGGAGATCGCAGCGATCATCAAAGAGTATTATCGCTTGAGTGCCAGGGGGGTGCCGGAATTTCTGAACCGAGGCCAGGGCTTTATGGTCAAGTATTCGGACAAGGAGATGTCCGAGCGGCTGGAGTCGTTTCATCGCATCGCAACAGAGGCGGATGCGCTTGCGGCCCGTTTGCCGGAAGAGTTGAAGGATGCGTTCTATCAATTGGTGCAATACCCGGTTTGGGGGGCTGGGCTCATCAATGATCGGGTGCTTCTGGGGCGGCAGAGCCTG
Source organism: bacterium (assembly GCA_037133395.1). Taxonomy (GTDB): domain Bacteria; phylum Verrucomicrobiota; class Kiritimatiellia; order RFP12; family UBA1067; genus CAIZQW01. The sequence continues at coordinate 29,254 of JBAXOG010000023.1, forward strand.
GAACTGGCGGTCAAGGGGGATGTGCGTGCGTTGGAATTGGCGGAGAAGTCGAAGAAAGCATTTGAGCAAGTGCGGACAATGACCACACATTACAACCGCGTCATGGCCAAAGGAAAATGGAATCACATGATGGAGGGTACGCCGAATTCTGCGGAAATTGTTCCGATGGCGACGATGGAGATGGTGGAAGCCAGCAAGGCGGGAAAGGCTGTCAAACTGCCAAACTTTTCAGAGCCCGAGCCCGTGGCAGTAGTGGCGGCCAAGGCGTTTGCCCGCAAGCATGAGCCAGAAGGGGGCGCCATTTCCATCCTGCCATGGATTGGCTATACAGAAGGCGGCGTAGCACTACTGCCGTTCACCCTGCCATCAACAGATCCGAACCGTCTTGCAGAGGGTGCCTGGCTGGAATACGAGATAGAGCTGCCGCAGGGGGATCTGACGCTGGCGATCCGCGCGATGCCTACCCAGCGGCTCTACAAGGGGCGCAGCTTGAGCTATGCTGTGAGCTTGAACGGAGGGGTGCATAAGATTTTCGACATTCATTCCAGCGAAGGAGAAGGCACGTGGTGGGAGAATGTCAAGCGGGGGTATGCTATCCAGACGGTGCAATATGGAGCGAGCCAGCCCCGCAAGATGACGTTGCGACTCTATTTGCCGGATCCGGGCGTCGTGCTCCAGGACATTCAGATTTTTGAGAACAGGACGGCAAACGGTGTAAACGAGAAGAAAACAGGCGCGAAAGGTAAGTGATCATGATTACAAAGAACAGTGTTCTGATTATGTTGAGCATGTCTACGTTAGCAAGGATGTCGATGGCGCAGGTGGCGGTTCCTGAGAATCCCGGTTTTACGCCGGAACAGGCGTTTGCCATGGAGCAGATGAGCAAGAACAGCAAGTCGTCTGACCTGCTCTATCCGAAGGGAATGCCTGCACCTGCTCAGACACGGGCCACGGTCCGAATCGACGGCAAGAGCAAGGGACGCCGGTGGGGTGGGATCGGCTCCGCACCCAGTAATGCGATGGGACGCATGTTGCAGTTTTATCCAGAAGAGATTCAGAATGACCTCCTCGATCTCTTTTTCAAGCCGAACTTCGGCATGGCGCTGACGCATTTGAAAGTGGAGGTCGGCGGTGACAACAACTCGACCTCCGGCACAGAGCCTGCCTTCGCCCATACCCGCGAAGAGTTTGCCAAGCCGGATTTTAAACGCGGCTACGTCTATGCGCTGATGCGTGCGGCGCGAGAGCGCAATCCGCACATCGAACTGGGCGCGCTGGCGTGGACGCAACCCTATTGGGTGGGCGATGGGAAAGGTCGCACGGACAACAAGAGTTTCTTCACGCAGGAGAGCGCGGACTATTTCGTGAAATTCTATGAAGGCGCCCGTACCGTGTGGGGACTCGACATGCAGTACTTCTCGCCCGAGCAGAACGAGCGCCATCCGGGTGGACGCAATGAGTGGGTTGTCAACTGTCTGCGCCCGACCTTTGACCGTGCCGGGCTGCAAAACGTCAAATTCATTCTCGACCATGATGGCTGGCCGTTACGCAAAGAGGATGACGATCCTAAGCTGCTCAAGCACATCGCAGCCTTCGGACGCCACTATGTCGAGAACGACCCCCGGAAGATCACCACGAAGGAGGCACAGGACTCCGGTGTTCCGCTCTGGAACGCGGAGGGCTGGTCGCGGATCGGCCAGAACTGGCCGCTGGCAATCTATTTTGGCGAGTCGGTCGCCCGCTGCTACGTCGACTCGAAAATAACCCAGTTCACGACGTGGCCCTTGCAGGCAGGCGGCCTGGCGGGCTGCATGTACAACACCACTGGACTGATGATGGCCAACAAACCGTGGTCGGGGTATTACGAGATTTATCCGACGGTCTGGATCACCGCCCATTTCAACCAGTTTGCGCCGATGGGGTGGACGACCATTGATGCGGGCTGCGGCGGCTTGTTCGTGGAAGACAATCCTGTCTACGACCGCGCCACGATTGGACAAGCCGGGATCAAAGAGGATTGGATCCGTGCCCGCCTGAACTACGTGACCCTAGCCAGCCCTGATGGCAAGGATTACTCGATCATTGCTGTCAATACTTCACCTTATGCACGGACACTGGATTTTGAGCTTCAGGATCTGCCACTCAAGCCGTTGCACCACTGGGTCTCCACCGAGGCAAACCAGTTTGTGCATACTGGAAAAATTGAGCCGAAAAAGGGCAAGTTCACCTTGGGCATGGAACCCTGGTCAATCGTTTCACTGACGACCACGACGGGCCAGCAGAAAGGCCAGCCCAAGCGTCCGATTCCGCAGGACCAGGTATTGGCTTTGCCCTATCACGACGACTTTGAATCCTATACCATCGGCGCAGACGCGCGCTATACGCACAACATCGCCGGTTACTTCGAAGTTGCGCAGGCGGCAGGCGAAGGCAAGACCCTGCGCCAGGCGGTTCCGGCAAAGGGACTCACCTGGGCGATTCCCAAGGACAACTATCCATGCGTGGTCATCGGCGATATCCGTTGGTCCGACTATGAGGTCAGTACGGATGCGAAACTTGAAGGCACCGGGACGATGGCGGTATGGTCGCGCGTAGCGCGGTTCCGCGATCACGGACTTGCCGGTTATTATTTGCGAATTGACCACGAGGGAAAATGGGATCTGGGTGTTGCCCAGAACCGTCATGGGCCCAACAATTTTTATACCGAGAAGGCGTTTGCGAAAGGGGCGTTGACCGGCTTCAAAGCCGATGCCTGGCACAGATTGGCGATCCTCGCGGACGGCAGCCGCCTGCGCGCAAGCATCGACAACAACGAGGTGGCGGATGTGATTGATACGATGTTCGCCGCCGGAGCCGTGGGCTATTCCACCGGAGCCGAGGGAATCCAGCGGGATTATGAAGACATGAAGAAAGCCATGGTCATCGGCCTCGCGTATGATCAGGCCCGCTTTGACAACCTTCTGGTGCGGTCGGTGCCAGGTAAGTTGTCCCAGACTGGCTGGACGGCGACCGCCACCACGCAGCACGCGGGCAACGAGGCCTCCAAGGCGATTGACAACGATGCCGGCACCTTCTGGCACTCCGAGTTCAACAGCAAGGGGCCGCTGCCACAGGCACTGACCGTGGACTTGGGCAAGAGCCACACGGTTCGTGAAGTCCGCGTGTTACAGCGCCAGGACGGCGGGCATAGCTACATCACCAAATTTGCGCTCCACGTGAGTACGAACGGAGAGACCTTTACCCGGATTGCCGAGGGCGAGTGGGCCGACGATCCAACGATGAAGGCGGTGACCTGCGCACCCACGGCAGTGCGCTATATCCGGATCGAGGCGCTGGAGGCAACGGCCAAGCGCAAGAGCAACGTGTCTGTGGCCGAGGTACAGGTGATCAAAGCCGAATAGTCAGGCGCATGCGCTGGCCATTGCAGGGGGTTGATGATGAACGGACAAGAACGGATCATGGGGCGGCGGGGGTTTATCACCTCAGCTTCGGCAGGAGTTGCGGGGCTCGCCTTGGGCGGCTATTCCGGGATCTCCCGCGCGGCGGAGGCGGTCGCACCGGCGGTGGGCAACGCGAAGAATCCGCTGCCGCGCTGGCGCGGCTTTAATCTTTTGGATTTCTTTCAGGCCTTTAACATGGACAGCGAACACGGGCAGGGCATGGTCAGCGAAGATGACCTGCGCTGGATTCGCGACTGGGGTTTCGACTTCATCCGCTTGCCGATGGACTACTGGCTGTGGATCGACACCGACTGGAGAACAACCCGGACGCTGAAGCCGGAAGACGCGATGAAGGTCAACACGGGGTTCTTCGATAAGATTGACCGCGCCGTCGAGCTTTGCCGGAAGTACCAGTTGCATCTCAACCTTAATTTCCATCGAGCGCCCGGTTACTGTTGCAACCCGCCCCGCCGCGAGCCGTTCAGCCTCTGGATCGACCCGCTCGCACAAGACGCGTTCGTCTTCCACTGGGACTTGTTTGCCAGACGCTATAAAGGTGTTTCTGAGAAGGAGCTCAGCTTCAACCTGGTCAACGAGCCGCCGAGAAATGAGAGCTACGCGCGCGTGATGACACGGGCGACCGAGGCGATTCGCAAACACTCGCCCGACCGGCTGATCATTCACGATGGCGAACTGACGCCCGAAATGTATTCCCCTGCGGTCGGTCAAAGCATGCACATGTACTGGCCAGGCGATCTCACTCATTACCGCGCACCCTGGCTGGACAAAGACGGGCATATGCCCATGCCGACATGGCCGCTGAAGAACAAGGACGGCTCGATCAAATGCGATCGCAGGATGATGGCGGACGGTTGGAAACACTGGACTCGTTTCTTTGCTAAAGGCGTGGGTGTTCACGTGGGCGAAACCGGATGCTACAGCAAGACGCCGCATCCCGTCTTCATGGCATGGTTCACTGATGTAATGGAGACACTGAAGCCAACTGGCATCGGATATGCGCTATGGGAGTTTCGGGGCGGGTTTGGCATTCTCGATTCAGGGCGAGATGATGTTCAGTACGAAGACTGGTACGGGCATAAACTTGATAGGCAATTGCTGGCGCTGATGCAGAAGAACTGAGTTCTCGAGGGATGGGTATGAAAAGGATATGGATTAGACTGAGTGCGTTATCAATTCTGTTCTGGCTCGATACGCCTACGGTTCTTATTGCGGGCCAGGGAACCAGCCTGACAGATGCGGCGGTCAGCAAGCCGAACATCATCGTGGTTCTGGCGGATGACCTCGGGTACGGAGATGTGCGGAGTTATGATCCGAAATACGCCAAGATACCGACGCCCTACGCGGATCGGCTGGCGGAGCAGGGCATGCGGTTCATGAATGCGCACGACAGCGCCTCGCTCTGTTCGCCCAGCCGCTATTCCCTGCTGACGGGTCGATATTCGTGGCGTTCACCCTTGAGGGAACACGTGGTGGGCCGGTATGGTTCTCCCTTGATCGCCGCCGGGCGGTTGACGTTGCCCAAGATGCTTCAGCAACAGGGCTACCAGACGGCATGCTTCGGCAAATGGCATCTGGGGTGGGACTGGCCCCTGAAGCAGAAGGATGGAACGATTACTCGCGCACCAGAAGGGCAATTCACGAAGACGCGCGAGGGGAAGGGAACACCGGTTTTCGAAGAACCCATCCATGAGGGACCGATTACGCGAGGCTTTGGCTATTATTTCGGGGTGGACGTGCCGAATTTTCCACCCTACACGTTCATCGAAAACGACCGCATGCTGGTGGCTCCAACCGAGGCTGGCACCAAAGCGCCGGGATGGAAGGAGGATCGTATCCTGCCGACGATTGTAGAGAGGACCGAAGGGTATATCGCGGATCGTGCCCAAGACAAAAAACCGTTTTTCATCTACATGGCCTTGACCTCGCCCCACGAACCAATCGCCCCGTCCAAGCCGTTCGTTGGCAAGAGCGGAATCAGTCCGGTGGCGGACTTCATCATGGAAACCGACGCAGCGCTGGGAAGGGTGATGACGGCGCTGGACAAAGGCGGCTTGGCGGATAGCACGATCCTGATCTTCACGTCTGACAACGGCCATTGTGCGTACACGGGGCTGCGGCCGTTCGTCAAGGTTGGGCATCGCGTTGGCGGACCGTATCGCGGCTACAAGGGAAACATCTCAGAAGGAGGACATCGCATTCCGCTGGTGGTCCGTTGGCCGGGCACGGTTCGGCCCGGTTCACAAAGCGGACAGCTCGTGTGCCTGAGCGACCTGATGGCCACCAGCGCGGAGTTGCTCGGCGTGAAATTGCCGGACAATGCCGCCGAGGACAGTGTCAGCCTTCTTCCGCTTCTTCGCGGCAAGGACGCCCCGGTGCGCAAGGATCTGGCCGTCCAATGTTATTACGCCAATGTGCTCACGATTCTCGACGGTAAATGGAAGCTGGACCTGTGCGCCGCTGACGGATGTCCGCGTCCGCTCTGCGCTGAAGAAGGTGTTCCTCATGACATAGGAGAGGGCGAGGCGCGTAAGAAAGGGTTGCCGCCGATCCAGCTTTACAATGTGGAGGAAGATCCCGGCGAGACGAAGAATCTGCAGGCCGAACATCCGGACATCGTCAAGCGGCTTTATGATGCGTTGAGTCACTCTGTTTCAGAGGGCCGCAGCACACCGGGTGCTCCGCAGAAGAATGATGTGAAAGTTTCGTTGCCGGCGCTCAGCCGTTAAGTAGAGGAATTGTTGCCATGTGGAAAAATGCAATGTTTGCCATATTGTTTCTCGGCCTGTGCGGGTTGGGTTCCGTGCCCTGGGCGACGGCTGGGGCGCTGGCGCCCGGCCTGACGTTCCTGCCCCGTGAAGAGTACAACATGCCCCTTGAGGCGAAAGGAAAGATCATTACTGGGGCTGGTCAGGGTTCCATGGAAAGTTTTCTTCAATACACCAAACAAGTGGATCCATGCCGGTATCCTGGCTTGTACATGGATTATGCGAGCCTGATGCAACTCGAGAAGCTGGAAAAACGGGTTAAGGGATGGAACACGCTGAAACCTGGTACGATCATTCAGCTTGGCCTATCCATGACTCAGGATGGCAAGCCCGAACTTCACTTCGAACATAAGGTGGCAAAAGGGGAGATGGATGTTCAGCTCAATGAACTGGTCAGGGTGCTGAAAGGTACAAAGCATCCGATACTGGTGCGGATTGGGTATGAGTTCAACGGTAAATGGAACGGGTATGAGCCTGAGCCGTACCGGAAGGCTTTCCGCAGGGTCGCCGAGCGGCTCCGGGCGGGATTGGGTAAACAAGTCGCGTTTGCCTGGTGCTTTTCGCTGGATGACAATAAGAACAATGATTTCATGTCTTATTTTCCCGGGGACGACGTGGTGGACTGGTGGAGTGTGGATGTTTTTGGAGAAGACCACTATACCCACAAGGAACTGAAACCTTTTCTGGAAGCTGCGCACCAGCACCGCCGGCCAGTCTTGATTGGGGAATCCACCCCGCGAAAGGTTTCCGTGCAACTGGGCGAGGACTCGGTGCGTCGTTGGTTCAAGCCATATTTTACCCTGCTGGCCGAGAATCCGGGTATAAAGGCCTTCAGCTACATTTACTGGGATTGGTCGAAGACCCGTTGGTCCACGTGGGGCGATGGGCGGTTCGGCGAAAACCCCGCAGTAAAGGCCTATTTCAATTCCCAACTCCAAAATCCGATTTTCGCTCCCGTCCCATGACCACCAACCGAAATATGAAACTTGTGAAAATACAATTAAGCGCGGCAGCGAGCTTGCTGATCGCTCTTTCTGATTATGCCGAAGTGAAGTTGCCGGCGATCTTCGGCGATCACATGGTGCTGCAGCAGGGAAGCGCGCTGCCGGTATGGGGCTGGGCTGAGAGGGGCGATACCGTCACCGTCTCCGTGGCCGGGCAACGTGTGACGACGACTGCCGGGGGCGACGGGAAATGGAGAGTGAATCTTGAACCGCTCAACGTTTCCGGCGAGCCGACCGAACTCACTGTTGTTGGCAAGAACACAATCACGCTCAAGGATGTGCTGATCGGCGAAGTGTGGGTCTGCTCTGGCCAGTCGAATATGGAGTGGCCGCTGAACGCCACGTTCAACGCGAAGGAGGAGAGCGCCCGAGCCCGGTTCCCGCAGATCCGTTTCTTCAAAGTTGCGCATAAAGTCGCCTTCGAGCCACAAGCCGACTGCGAGGGAAGCTGGGTCGTCTGCACACCGGAGACCGCCCTGACCTTCTCCGGAGTGGGGTACTACTTCAGCCGCGACCTTTATCAATCCCTAGCCCGTCCCGTCGGCATGATCGGCTCACACTGGAGCGGCACGCCGGCACAGGCTTGGACGAGTCTGGAGATGCTGCGCGCCCACAAACCCCTCAAGCCGTTTGTCGATTATTTTGAGAAGCTGTGCGCCGATCGCACACGGATCGAGGAGGAGTACATAACGAAGACGGTTCCGGAGTATGAAGCGGCGCTGAAACGTTGGCAGGCCGAGTCCAAAGAATCCGTGCGCAAGAAGCCAGCGCCGCCCAAATACGAATGCCGGACGAAACGGGCTGACAATCCAACCGTCCTTAACAACGGGATGATCGCCCCCTTGATCCCGTTCGCCATCAAAGGGGTGATCTGGTACCAGGGCGAATCCAATGCCAATGATCCAGCCTTGTATCGCATACTCTTCCCTGCCTTGATTACGGACTGGCGCAAGAATTGGGGTCAGGGCGACTTCCCTTTCATCTTTGTGCAACTGTGCAGCGGTGCTGGCGATGATGTACGTATTCCTCTGATGCGTGAGGCGCAGGAGTCGGCGCTGGCATTGCCCAACACCGGCATGGCTGTAACGCTTGATATTGGTGAGCCGAAGAACCCTCGCCTTCATCCGCGCAACAAGCGTGACGTGGGCGTTCGTCTCGCTCTTGCCGCAGGGCATGTGGCGTATGGTCAGGCGCTCGTCTATTCAGGTCCCATTTATAAAAGTATGAAAATTGACCGAGACCAAGTGCGGCTTTCATTTGATCACGTTGGCGGCGGACTGATCATTGCTGCCGCCCCGACGGCAAAAGAGAACGACCCGCCCAATGTCCTGTCTTCCGAGTTGAAGGGGTTTACCATTGCCGGAACTGACCGCAAGTTTGTGCAGGCGCAGGCGCGGATCGAAGGGGAAAACGTGGTGGTTTGGTCCGAGCAGGTTACAAAGCCCGTGGCTGTGCGCTATGCCTGGGTGTCCTTCCCCGATGCGAATCTGTACAACAAGGAGGGGTTGCCAGCCGCTTCCTTCCGTACCGATGATTGGAAATAGAAAAAGTGAATCCCATGATGTTCAAAAGCAATAATCTTACAGCGGCTTTTATCGCGGTCGCGAGCGTGATGAGTACAAACAGCTTCGGTGCCGAGGCTGCTCCGTTGGAGGTGCCCTTGTGGCCTTCGGGCCAAATGGTCCAGCAGGAGCAGCCGGAGAAGGTCATTGAGAAAAGCAAAGACCCGGCTAAACCGAATCGTTCCGTTTTCAATGTCAGCATCCCGACCCTGACGGTCTATCTGCCTTCTTCTACGAACGCGTCAATGCCGGCGGTGGTGATCTGTCCCGGCGGTGCGTATGGCGGGTTGGCCTTTGACATTGAAGGCTGTGACGTGGCGCGCTGGTTGAACACGATTGGCATTGCGGGCGTCGTGTTGAAATACCGGGTGCCGATGGCCACGGGGGACGGCAAACATCGGCTGCCCTTACAGGATGCCCAGCGTGCGCTCAGTATTGTCCGCGCCCGCGCAACCGACTGGCGCCTTGATCCGAAACGGATCGGCGTGATGGGCTTCTCTGCAGGCGGACACTTGGCAGTGAATGCCTGCAACAATCATGAAAACCGTGCCTACGATGCCGTTGACGCAGTTGACCAGGTCAGTTGCCGTCCGGATTTCGCAATGCTGATCTACCCGGCCTATCTGGCTCCAAAGAGCCCTGGGCCCGCCCTGTATCCAGAGATCACCGTCACCACCAACACACCGCCGACATTCCTGATCCATGCCGAGGATGATCCGATATCCGTTGAAAACAGCCTCTTCTACTATCTCGCTTTGAAAAATGCCAATGTCCCTGCACAGATGATTCTCTTCCCAAAGGGCGGACATGGTTATGGTCTCGGCATCCGTGGCGGGCTGGTTGCCACGTGGCCACAACGGTGCAGGGAGTGGCTGCGAGATGGAGGAACTATATGCGAATGACAAGCACTCGGCTTGTCCATGGGGCGCGACGGTAAGCCGGAATTTCATTACGAGGCATCGGCGTTTTTGAGGGTGCTCAATCCTGGAACAGATGGAAAACGGTGTCACCTTGCGAATACCCGAAAACGGGGATAGCACGACCGGCATCTACTGTGTTAAATTAGTCATCATGTTTAAAGCAAAACAGAAAGGATAACCGTATGAAAAAAATGAGTAGTGTTAATTGTTGGCGCACGCTTGTGGCCAGCATAGCGATTATGATAAGCATGAGCACCTCCAGCCTTTACGCGGCGGTCTACACCAACGCCAATGTGGCAGCAGACCTTACGAATACAACACGCTGGGTGGGCGGGGTGGTTCCGACATGGAATGTCAATTCGCCGATTCTTGTTTGGGACAATACATTGCAAAACCCATCTGCCTGCACCAACGCAACAGGAGGAGGAAACATACAATTCAGTGGTCTTGTCATACGCGACCCTATCGCTGATGTTTATATTACAAATACGGCCACATATTTCGGTTTTACTTCTAGACCGTCGTTAGGGATTGACATGTCGTCGGCCCAAAAAAACTTGGCATTTGCAGGAAACATATATTTTGAATTCCAAAACTCAACTGGCACAATATCGATTGCCACTGGCAAAACAGTGCAATTTTCTAGCATCATCCAAAGAGGCTCAACAATTAACATTACCAACCAAGGGATGGTCGCCTATAAAACGTGGGATGTTGGACATTATAATGGTAACGGTGCATACCTTAATGTCATGGCAGGAACAGTAACAAATGTAGGGTCTGTGGTGATGAAGATCGGCTCTGGGGGCAACAATTATAATGGAGTTGTTTATCAAACAGGAGGAACGTTCCACCCCTATTCAATGACTGTTGTTGGGCAAGCTGCCATTTCTTCATACACCCTTTCGGGCGGCGCGGTTTTTTTAAGAGGAGATCTTCAAGTATGCACAAGCGTACTGACCGGATCGGTGAACGTAGTCGGAGGGACTTTAAACCAGTCGGGGGGGGCATTCATTGTGGGTAATGGTGCAGGTATCGCCTATTACACGCAATCCGGAGGTTCTGTCACGATATACACGAACAGTATCGCGAGTGGCACGGGTATCGGAATGTTCACGATCAGCAATGGCACATTCAGCGCCACCGTATTCGGGCAGTTGGCATCTGGCGCGGGGGCAACAGGCACCATCGTGCTCGCCGGTGGCACCACGACTCTTCCAGCCTTTCCGACAAACCGCGGAGTAAACGCATCTGCAATCGTTACCTTCGACGGCGGCACGCTCTCGCCTCGTGCCTCGACTAACGGTTATCTGCGCGGCTTGACGGCAGCGTATGTGACAACCAACGGCGCTGTGCTTGACACGGCTGGTTATGACATCACGATCAGCCAGAAGCTGGAGGATTTCAGCGGCCATGCCGGGCGTCTGGTCAAAAAAGGTGCGGGGACCTTGACGCTTTCCGGGACCAAC
>JBAXOG010000024.1:0-40300 GCA_037133395.1 bacterium
TTTTAGTGTTTCAAAAATAGTTACTTTTTGGGGCTTGACTATTTTGCCCCCCCCCGCATAATATATGCCAATCGTAGGTGCTGGAATGTTTCTGGCAAACCCTATGGGATGCTAGTGAACTCCTTTCACATATTAATTTCCAACAATGTACTTTGTTTTCCCTAATAAGCCCAAGATCATAGCTCAAATAGCCAGTCCCAATATTAGCTCTTATTTTCCCGTCCCCTTGCAGGTCGGGCAAACAATTTTTTTGTCACCACCACAACTGTGGCAGGGTTTGCCACTCACTTTGCCTGTGCCGTTGCAGACAGGACAGCGAATCGTTTTTATTCCGTGGCACGTTTTGCATATAGACATAACTTATTACCTCTCTAATAGCGCAAAGTTTGAACTGAAACGATTCGTATGCCTTTTGACATAACCACGAAACGTTCCGCAACTTATGTTTGGCGTATAATATGGGGGAAAGGTTAAATAGTCAATCATCGATTTTAAGCGAAACACAAACTGCCACCACATTCCGACGCTTGTCCAACGGCGAGTTTGCCTCGCTGCAGCCCTTTCCCTCTTATAGATATAGTTGCCTGCTCGCCATTTCTTCCAAAAGACCCTTGTAATCTAATTGGTCAGTTATGTTCACAACGGTTTTGTTGACCATCGTAATATCCACGTTTGTTCTAATGATAGGATTTAGTGGAGTCAAATCATTGTCAAATGTCACTTTCCATATCCAATTGACATCAGCCCAATGCTCGTCCACAGATCCCATGTCATGTTGATAATCATGTGGGGTACATTTCTTCACAACAAATCCAACCGCAATAATTCGATTTTTATTATGATACAAAAGGACTAAATCGCCTTTCTCAATAATATCGATTTGGTTGTTAAAGCCATCATAATAAGCAGAGACCTTGCTATGACGAATCATGTATTCAAAGCAATGTGTTCCCTTATTTTCAGTTTTGCTGTTTGAATTAATTAACCATGCTTTCATTTGTCATCTCATCTTTCAAGTGATTATTTCAAGCTCATCCCATAGTCTATACAGAAACTACTCCCTCTACGGCAAACAGGGGCTGAGCATCAATGATTGCTTGAGCCGATTGAAAAAGCGCAAGCGTTTTGTCCATATCGAGCAGGCCATTGTCGCCAGTCATGCGATAATCCATTGCCAGGGTAACCACTGTCATGAACTCTCCCAGCCCAAACCGACTTGGACGTTTAACCGCTAAGCCACCCACTTTGCCAGCAGCCATGATCTTCCCATGCCAGCAATGGCGAAGTTCTCCCCTCCTCTGGATATCTTTCACCCAGATTTTGAAGCAGAGTTTCTGTTCCTCAAGTTGCAGATAGACGTTGAAGTTGTCATTACCGAGAAAATGCCACCAGTATCCCAGAAATCCCCCAGACGGATTAGCCACGTAGTCCCAATGTCCGTCTCCCATTTCATTTTGAAGCTTGGAGTAAAACCCCTTCCACGCTTCCCAGGACCATTGAGAGGGCGGGGTTGTGCGATAAGACTGGACAGCATTCTCGATCAGGCGAAGATGTGCACTGAAATCGGAAAGTATATCGCATTGAGCCTTTATCGCTTGTGCCGGTTCCGATTCGAAAATGTCCAACAGATCGACTCGGCTAATACGCATATACCCGCTTTTTATGACATCCGCATAATCGCTTTGATCTCCGGTTTGAATATAAACGAGGATCATGTTATTGGGCGTATACCCCAGTTCCGATGTCACATGCACTCTGTATTTGTCGAGTTGGCCCGAATGCTGTTTCGTTCCGACCTTGTCTTCGATCACAATGGCCAGCTCCTTGTTGACAACGCACAGGATGTCGATGTGCCCTTTCTGTTTCTCAACAACAATGCTGGCGGATTCTGGAGTCTCCATGCCTGCACGGTTATAGATCAGCTTCAACAGCGCCTTTCCGATGGCGTGTAACGGGTTTTTCGCATACTGTGTGTCCGCCCAAGCAAGCAGCCAGCACAGTACTGCATCTTGTGAAAGTTCGGATGTCGCATAATGAAACAGATTGGGATTCATGCCTCAGCCTCTCCTTTTGTGAATACAGGTGTGGAAATCATACAGCTTTTACAAAACACCGGCTTCCTCATCCTCCATCCCTAAAAAGAGTGATCCCACAGTACAGTATTGCCAATTAATGTGAAGCGATGTTCTATGCCGTCAATCTCTTTGGTCTTCCAAATGTACCCTGATCCCACGCCGTCTTCATCTTCAATGTTACGCCCCCAAAGCAGGGCTTCGCGTGCGAGGCCGCACTTCTTCAGGGCCTCATCCAGAGCAGTGTCGAATCCCTTTTTGCCCTTTACCGTGACGGTATAGATCATTCCGTCAAGCTTACCTGTTGCCAACTCATGCTTACAGACTGTTACTTCTACTTTCATATCAAACTCCATTTTCTTTGTTTGTCATTCAGGCATGCGAAGTGACTTGCTTTCCATGCCTCGGAATCAACCCTTCATTGCGGGCAGATCCCCTTACTTAGTCTCTCCTTCATATGGCGCGACGCCTACGACGGTAATAGTGGACTCCTCAGAAGTCTCGATCATAAATGCTCCAAGATTCTGCAAGGCGGCTTTTTTGAAATAATATCCCTTATCCGGATCCTCTTCCATAACCAAAGGATCGACACCCTCCAGTTTAAATAACGTAAACAAGTCACGAATGCTCAAGAAGACCGGATACTGTTGATACTTTTTCTTAGAAATCTCGTACCTAATCCAAAACATTCCTGTCATCGGATTCGGACTGGATAACCAGAATTTGGTGATCATCCCGTCTGCACGCTTCTTTGCGCGTTTCAGGAACTCAGGCGGTACAATGCCAATCTCTTGAGCATTTTTGTCAAAGACGCTCATTGTTTCATCGGCCCGTTTGAGGCAAAACCCGTATGGCTGACAGCCAGAGAACTTGCCCGTTGTCAATGGAAGGCTTCCAATCTCCTCCGCTGAATCATCGTACAGCTTATATAAATCGCCATCCTGCATGACAAAGAAGTCGTCACCACCACCTAGAAACGTACCTTTCACCATTCCATCGAATGGCGTGCGCTTGTTGTCTTCATAAGCAATCTTGATAATCGTAAAAGCCATTACCTGTCTTTTATGGTTTTGTGATAAACTCACCCCTAGATCAGAACGTGTGGCTGTAATTTTCTTGATTACAGGCTTCGTCTGTTTCTCATCTGCTTGTTTCATAATTGTTTCCTTTCTACTCGTAAGCCGAGGCACGGAAAGCGTCTTGTTTCCCATGCCTCAGGCGTTATCCCTATTGACGTCCCGTCCCTTTGCAGTTGGGGCAGACGATCTTCTTGTTGCCACCGCAGGTGTTGCAGAGTTTGCCGCTCACCTTGCCGCTGCCGTTGCAGACCGGGCAGCGAATCGATTTTGTTCCGTGACATGTTGCGCATGTAGACATAGTGTGTACCTTTCGTTTAAACATAGGAGAAGCACCTTGCATCTCCCAGGTCTTACGCTATATGCACGTTCCATGCCATACCCGTATCTGAACCCAGATCGCCTTTATTTGAGATTCTTTTCACAAGAACACATATTTGATGTTCCATTCAGCCCATCAATAATTGCGCATCTGTTCAATATTTGAACGGCGTGCAGTTGTGGCTTGAATGTCCAATCCACTAACGAGTATACTCCAACCCGTGATGATGCGTGCATACGACTTTTAATGTAAGAAGGCTTAATGCGGATGAATGGCAGGAGGGATGTCATGCCCTGCCGGAACACGAACCGCTTGGGGCGGCATGATACTTGCTTTGCTCGTAAGGGTGTTATGTCCGATAGTCGAACATGAACCACTATACCTTTTCAAAAGGAGAGACAGATGCAAGATTGGGATCCCGATAAAATGACAGAGTACTTTCGGGTGCAAGCAGATGATGCGGCGCGCTATGCCGAGGAAGCCAAAGGTAAAATGTCTCGAACAAATACCTATCGCTTGCTTTATGATGAACATTTGGCGCGGCTTTATGTTTTCGATGCTGTGCAGATCAGTTCGCATCTTGCTTCACGAGAACAAGCGATACTCTTTTTGAATCAACTGCTCCAAAACAGGCCAACCCCCTTTGGCTCGTGTGATGCAGATTATTTTGAAAATCAAAGAATCAAGTGCATTAAACAGGCACTTTGCGATATCACGATTTAAACACCCTTCTCCCGCCTCTCTGCGTTGGTATGAAGCTTGCTTATGACAACACATGAAACTGATAGGATTAGATTTTGAGACGGCGAACGGGAAATCGGGGAGCATCTGTTCCGTGGGCCTCGCCTGCGTGGAGGACGGCAATGTCGCAGCGACACGGCACTGGCTGGTCAAGCCTCACACATCCATGACCTGGATGAGTCCATTCTGTACGGAGGTCCATGGTCTCACGTGGAAGGATGTCAAAGATACACCCGAATTTCATCAAATATGGCCTGCGATGCGCGACTTTATCATGCAAGGCGACTGTGTTGTAATACACAATGCCGTATTCGATCTCCGTCACCTGCGTGCGGCGCTGGCGCTCTATACGTTACCAGGCATCCAGTTCCCTTATGTATGCAGTCTTAGGGTCAGCCGCCAGACTCTACCTCAGATAGGCTCTCATGCGCTGGATGCGGTAGCCGAGCATCTCGGGTTCACCTTCAAGCATCACGATGCCCTGGAGGACGCCATAGCGTGCGCTAAAATTATCGCGCAAGTCGGAATTCCCGAAGGTGATCAGAGTATGTTTATCCTTCCGTAAAACAATATAGCAATATGCGGGATGTCAAGTTGCTTGACTTACTGGCATCCGTCTAGGTACACAAAAATAGGCACTCAAAAAATATCGCTCATCGTGGTCTCATCACGTAACGCTGACTCTCGACAAGCAAGGCTAAATATGATATTTTATTGATCAATATGAATACACCATCAGCTTTCGTCGCATCGGGAAATGCTTGGGATCGTACAATAAAACTTTTGTTCAAGCCCTTTGACATCGGCCGTTGGTTTGTTATCGGATTTTCAGCATGGCTTGCGATACTGGGCAAAGGTGGCGCAAGTTTTCCAGACATCAGCAATTTTTTTAACAAAAAAACGCCGCCTGTGGGCAATGAACTCCAAAACCTCTGCAACCAACTCTTATCGTATCTTGAAAAGCCATGGGTCATTGTACTGATCGTTGGCGTGGTTACTTTTTCGCTCATTTTCGGCATTCTGTTCTGTTGGTTACGATCGCGAGGTGATTTCATGTTCCTACACCACCTCTACCAGCCGAACAGTTCCATCAAGGAATGCTGGTACCGTTCTCAACAACATGCCCACTCTTTATTCCAGTGGCGGATCGTTTTCTTCGTCATCGCTCTCGGGTTCTTCGCCTTTGAAGGATATTTTATCTGGAAGCAACTGATGAGCCCTTTTATCAGCGCAAATTATGCGTGGTCGCCTGTGTTAGCCTTACCATTGTTCATCCACATTATCGTGGGGCTTGTGTGGGTAATTGCCATCAACGTGATCATCTTGTTTCTGAAAGATTTTGTTGTGCCCGTCATGTATTGGCAACAGTGTTCTGCATCAGCAGCATGGACAAACGTGCTGGCCCTTTGTAACCAACATCCGTTTTCCGTTATCGGCTATATCTTCTGCATGCTATTATGGTCGTTTGTGGGAGGATTGATGATCCTCATAATTATGCTATGCACCTGTTGCATCGCGATCATCCCCATGATGCTCCCTTATATTTCTGCGGTTGTACTTTTACCCTATTACCTCTTTTTCCGGGCTTATCCAATCTATTTCCTCGCACAATGGAGGCCTAGCCTCGTTATGACTCCTGCGGAAGAGGCTATCAACATTAACATCGACGTAAACATTGCCCCGACACCTCACAATATTGTTTAGTATTTATGCGTTTTCTAACTCCAGACCAGATGCACGCGGCAGATGAGCGCTCAGTGACAACATTGAAAATTCCTTCCATGTTGTTGATGCGGCGCGCTGGCATAGCTGTGGCGCGTAGTGCTATTACGCTTGCTAAACTTCACGCAACACACAAAATTATTCTCATTGCCGGACATGGAAATAACGGAGGTGACATTTGTGTCGCGGCACGTTGTCTGCATGAAGACGGCTTCAACGTACAAGTCCTCTTAACCAGTGTGCCTGCACAGCTAAGAGGTGATGCACATGACGCATGGGATTCCATGCGTGTTGCAGGCGTCCCTTATACCGTGCTCGCCTCTGTTGGAAGCTGGGAGACCCCGGACAGCGTTGCTGTCGATTTATTAGGACGCCCCTGCATCTTAGTTGACGGACTTCTAGGGACGGGTGGAATTGGCGCGCCCACTGGCGTGGCAAAGCGCGCAATCCAATGGATGAACCAGATGCGTTCCGTGGCCCGCATACTGTCTGCAGACCTGCCGTCCGGCATGAACGGGGAAACAGGCGCAGTAGACGGTGAATGCGTTCGCGCGGATATGACCGTCACGTTTGCGCGCCCCAAAACTTGTTTTTTGAACGATACCACTGCGCTCTTTGTCGGCCATTTATCCGTGGTGGATATCGGCATTGGATCAAACATCTGCGAGATCGACCCCTATCACGTGCCATGCGAACTCATCGCCTTGCCCGAACTGACACCCACCTTTCCCAAACCTGCATGGGGCGCGCACAAGGGCTCCTTGGGGCGCGTCGCCATTATCGGTGGTTCGTCCCTGTATCCGCATGCGCCTGTGCTCGCGGCACTCGGCGCATTAAAAAGCGGAGCCGGTCTTGTAACCCTCTGCGTGCCACCCGCCAGCGCAACAGCCGCAGCTATCTGGACGCCAGAATCGATTCTTAGAATAGGGGAATCGTCTACGGATATGGCCAATATGCCAAATTTCGACGCGATCCTTGTCGGTCCAGGACTTGGACAATCGCCCGAGACCATCGCTCTGATTGAACAGCTCCTCTCAACCCGCTCCTCCAAATTGGTTATTGATGCTGACGGCCTCTATGCACTCAACCAATTACGTGCATCACCGAGCTGGAAACCCTTTAAAGATTTAGTGTTAACTCCTCATCCTGGCGAAGCTGCTTTACTGCTAAATTCATCCGTCGACGAAATTCAAAACAATCGTCTCGCGGCAGTCCGCCAGCTAGCAGACCATTACCAAGCAACGGTTGTACTGAAAGGCGCCGGGACACTTGTCTGCAAACCAGACGGGGTCCCGTGGCTCAACCGAACGGGCAATCCAGGCATGGCGAGCGGAGGGACAGGCGATGTCCTGGCTGGAATGATTACAGCCCTGTGGACGCAGACATCTGATGCGTTACTCGCAGCCTGTACATCTGTCTGGGTACATGGAACAGCTGGAGACCGGGCTGCCCTCTCCAAAGGTCAAACATCTCTCACAGCCACAACGCTAGCTACACATTTGCCCGATGCGTTTCACGTGTTGACAACTGGGCACTATTAATCCTTCCACCGACCCCGCTTATGAACTGTATCTTTTGCAAGATTATTGAGGGTACCATCCCCGCAGCAACCATTTTTGAAGATGACAGGGTCATCGCATTTTTGGATATCGCCCCTTTTGAAAAGGGGCACTTTCTTGTCCTTCCCAAACATCATGCGACCCTCTTAACTGATCTTTCCGAAGACCTCCTGACGCACACCATGCTGATTGTGCAAAAACTGGCAGCGAATCTCCTGAAGGCTTTACCCTGCGAAGGATTTAACGTGCTTCAAAACAACGGTACCTGCGCATCGCAAACCATCCCACACGTCCACTTCCACATTATCCCGCGCTTTAATGGAAAGCCAATGAATTGGATAACTAGTTCTTATGTCTCGCCAGAAGAGCTGAAAGAAATTCAAGCGCGATTACTTGTTACCTGATCTTTAAAAAAAATGAAACAATCGTTCCAAGAAATTGTTATACAAATCTGCGAAAAAGATAAGCGTTACCAACCAGAAGCTTATTCTTTTCTTGTTGAAGCGCTTGACGCAACCATGAAGACGATCTTCAAGGACAATCCCGAACATGCCAAGCATATTTCGGGAAAGGAACTTCTTGAAGGCATACGAGGACATGCTCTTAGTGAGTTCGGTCCTATGACCTACACCGTCTTTAAGGAATGGGGAATACAGGGTACAGAAGACTTCGGCGAAATCGTCTTCCGTCTCGTTGAATCGGGACGCCTCGGGAAAACCGAAACTGACTCAAAAGACGACTTCAAAAATGTATTTGATTTTGAAGAAGCTTTCTTGAAACCCTTTGAGCCCCAACAGAAAAAATCAAAAGTAAAAAACAAAAAGACAGCGCCCCCTTCTAGTGACCTGCCTTTTTAAAAAGGACCCCAGACAAAAATGACTATGACATCCCTACTTCCCGCTGTACGCGGATTAATGGCAAAGAATCATATCCTTCCCCGTTTGGAGCGTACATCGACACTTGCAAACAAAGCGATTGTCGTACCTAAAAATTGCGATGATGTTGTTGCTGTATTGCGACAGCATATACCGGCGGGAACAACAGAAGTCTCTCTCGCAGGCATCGGCACATTCCGTGCGGTCTTTGATGCGCCTGCAGGCCGCGCATCCGGAAAAATCGCTGTGGTCACAGGCGGCGCACAGGGCTTCGGCTTTGAAATTGCAACCGCCCTCGCACAACAAGGTGCTTATGTTGCACTCGCGGACATTAATGCCGACGGCGTGAAAACAGCATCAGAAAAGATTAATGCTGCATGCGGACGCACAGCAGCTTTCGGCGTCAGTATGAACGTCGCAGACCTTGAATCCATCAAGGCAGGGCTGGAGCAGGTTGTTGCAGCCTTGGGTGGCATTGATTTGTTGGTAGCAAACGCAGGCGTTTTGCGCGCAGGCAGCGTGAAAGATCTCACGGTCAAGGATCTTGATTTCGTCACCAACGTCAACTACAAAGGGTATTTTTTATGTGTGCAGGCCGTTGCTCCGATTTTTGAAATGCAACATCTCGTTGCCCCCGACGTATGGTTTGATATCATCCAAATTAACAGCAAGTCCGGTCTCGTCGGGTCGAACAAAAACGGAGCCTACGCAGGCTCCAAGTTCGGCGGCATTGGCCTCACTCAGAGCTTTGCCATGGAATTAGTCGAAGATGGTGTCAAGGTCAATTCAATTTGTCCTGGCAATTTCTATGATGGTCCGCTCTGGGCTGATCCGGAAAAAGGGTTATTCCGTCAATATCTCGACAGCGGAAAGGTCCCTGGCGCTAAAACATTTGAAGATGTGAAACGTTTCTACGAATCTAAGGTCCCGATGCGTAGAGGATGTACGACGCCGGACGTGATGAAGGCCATTTACTATCTTATGGAACAGACTTATGAAACTGGGCAAGCGATTCCTGTCACCGGTGGGCAAGTCATGCTCTCTTAATAGCACTTTTATGCTTCAACGAGCACTTCCATCGTTTGCCACATTACTCGCCATGTTGTTTGCGGGTAGTGTACTTTATGTCTGGCTGCGAAGTGAACCTATTCAGGTGACAGAGCGTGTTTCTGAGGTGTTAGGCTCACAAGCAGAAGCAAAGGCTGCTGCTGCTGCACGCGCCGTTGACCTTACAGGGTGTTTTAAAAAATTTCTAGACGTGCCGGCTGGCAAGCTTTCAGGCTCATGGCTTGGCTTTAGGGGAAATACACATGACAACATTGTACACGATAGTAAAAATATATTAACCTCCTGGCCTGCATCAGGTCCTAAAATCATATGGCAAATTGATCTTGGAGATGGACATGCCATGCCCGCCATCGCAAATGGATGCGCCTACCTATTGGACTATGACGAGGCACGCAGTGGAGATATCTTAAAATGCTTGAACGCTGACACAGGCGTACTGCGATGGGAACACCTTTATCGCATAAAAACAAAGCGTAATCATGGCATCTCACGAACTGTCGTAGCGATCGACTCCCAATCGGTCGTCTCCATTGGTCCCCAATGTCACGTGATTTCGCTTGTCGCCTCCAATGGAATGTATCGCTGGGGATTCGACATGGTCGCACGCTATGGCACAAAGGTCCCGCTGTGGTACACTGGCCAGTGCCCGCTGATTGACAACGGTGTGGTTGTCCTTGCGCCAGCAGGGACGAACGTGGTATTGACTGGCATTAACACTGTCTCGGGAAAGACAGTCTTTGAAACGCCCGCGCCTGGCGGATTAGAGATGTCCCATTCTTCGATCATCATTATGACCATAGACGGCGTTCGGCAATATGTCTATGCAGCTCTTGGCGGAATCATTGGAGTAGCCGCTGACGGTGCAAAACGCGGCACGTTGCTCTGGAAAACAACAGCTTTCACCCCCAGCGTTGTTGCTCCCACCCCTGTTCCATTTTCTGATGGACGCTTTTTCATGACCGCTGGATATGGATCAGGAAGCGCAATGTTCCGCATTTCCAAGGATGCTGCCCAGACATGGAAAGCGGAGTTACTCTACAAGAAGGACAAAAAGGTTTTTGCCTGTGAACAGCAAACCCCTATTCTGCTGGACGGACTCCTCTATGCCGTCCTCCCGAGTGATGGCGGCGGCGACCGTCAACAACTCGCGTGCATGACTCCAGATGGCGAACGACTCTGGACAAGCGGGAAGGATGACCTTTTCGGCCTTGGTCCTTATTTAGCAACCGCAGACAGCTTGATGGTTCTACTCAATGATACGGGCACGCTGACACTGGCACGCGTCAGCAAGAAAGGCTTTCAGCGTCTAGCACGTTATCCACTTATGGGGGGCAAAGGACGCGATGCATGGGGGCCCATGGTACTCGTTCAAGACAGACTATTCGTCCGAGACAGCACCCATTTATATTGCCTAAACGTCGGCAACTAAGAAAGCTAAACATGCTCGTACTCGGAATTGAAACCTCTTGTGATGAAACAGCCGCTGCCGTAGTAAAAGACGCACGTACCGTGCTCTCTAGTGTCGTCTATAGCCAGATCCCGCTACATCAAGCGTATGGAGGCGTAGTGCCTGAAATCGCATCGCGCAGTCATCTCGAAAAAATTTCCGGCATCATTGAAGAGGCCATGGCGAAAGCGAATGTCTCGTATGACCAGCTCGATGCCATTGCGGTCACCTATGGACCAGGCCTTGCTAGTTCGTTGATTGTCGGGTTATCTGCTGCCAAGGGGCTCGCCATGAAGCTTGGAAAACCTCTCATCGGCATCAACCACCTTGAGGCACATATCCACTCTGTGTTTCTCAGAGCTGATGCGCCTGATACACTCGCTGCATGTCCCTTGTTAGCCTTGGTGGTTTCCGGCGGGCACACGTGCTGGATTGATATTCCTGCGCCAGGCCAATATCAGGTGATCGGACAGACCCTTGACGATGCTGCAGGTGAAGCCTTTGACAAGGCTGCAAAACTTTTAGGCCTAGGTTACCCAGGCGGCCCTGTCATTGACAAAATAGCCAAGCAGGCAAAATCCTTGAACTCGATTGTATTTCCAAAGGGACGCCCGCGTGCTGGAAATCCAGCATTGGGAACCATGGAAGCAGAAATGTGCGTCAGTTTCAGCGGACTCAAAACTGCTCTGATGTATTACTTGAAAGCAAACCCACCCACATCTACAGATGTCCCAGAGATTGCAGCATCCTATCAAGAGGCCATTGTCGGAGCCTTGGTTGACCGCTGCACTTACGCTCTTAACAAAGGCAACTATCGCACATTGGCTGTTGGCGGGGGTGTTTCGCTCAATCGGCGTTTACGTGAACGTTTAACCGAACTCGCTACAACAAGCAACGTCCGCCTCCTGTTAGCGGAACCCAAAGATTGCGGCGACAATGCAGCCATGATTGCCGGCCTTGCCGGAATGGGATTTGGTGTCATCGGGAATGATACATTTTTGCTAGATGTTGTCCCCTCACTCGAAATTGGAAAAACAAGATAGATCCGCTCAATATGAAGTATTTTTTATGCCTCCTCTCTTTTCTTCTCGTCACACAATTCTCATTTGCTAACAGCAACACGCTTGTTATCGCATCCTGGAACGTTGAAAACTTGTTTGATACGATTGATGACCCTTCCAATCCGAACGATGATGGCTATACGCCTGATGGGTGGACACACTGGTCAACCTTCCGTTACACACGCAAACTATCCCACCTGGCCAAGGTCATTGCTTCCATGAAGCCGGACATCTTGTGCCTGATGGAGGTTGAAAATCGATTGGTCCTAAACGATCTCGCAGCAACGCTAAAAAAAGAGCAGAACTATGAGCTGCCCGTCATTCTCCATCGGGACTGCCACGACACCCGTGGCATTGATGTGGCCATGCTTGCAAAAGTGGCACCTGTCGCAACCAACTGGTTTTGTGCCGTACCCTTGCAACGCGATGTTTTGGCATGTGATTTTGTCATCCATGAACGCACTGTAACTGTCTTAGCTAATCACTGGAAGTCACAACTTGGTATCAAGGAAGAGAGCGATGCCATTCGCCATACAGAAGCAAAGGCAGTCCGCAAATTCATTGATGAGCGGCTTGCTAAAAATCCCGAGGCAGCGATTTTAGTGACGGGTGATTTCAATGACATGGTGACATCCCCTATTCTCGTAAATGACGCTGGCTTTTCGCTCACAAAAGCAGATGTTCAAAAAAACACAAAGAAACACCTTCTTTGGAATCTTTCGGGTATGCTCCCGGAGACAGCACGCGGAACGTATTACTATGCAGCAACCAAGCGATGGAGTTCCTTTGACTCCATGAGTGTAAGCTATGGCATGCTAACCAACAGCTTTCCTTCTGCGTCTTGGCAGGTCAGGCCAGAGACCTACTCCATCTTCAAGTACCCTGATCACGTCGATCTCAATGGCTCTCCTAAGCCGTTCAGGTATATCCGGAGCAAAGTGGCTGGCAACCGGATGGTCATGGGCTATTCAGATCACTTTCCTGTGCGTGTTGAACTGAAAGCGGAATAATCACTCGAACCAAAAGAGACTTATTATGGCAAAGAGAATTTTTTTACTCATCGTAGGGGCAGCTTTTACTCTAATCGCCCAAACCAATCAACTAGCGGTGCAACCCTTCATCCAGATTGTCGACGACGGACAGATGGGCATTGGCTGGCAAGCAAGCAGCTCCTCTTTCGGAATCGTCAACTGGAAACAGGACCAACCAACATGGAAAACATCCTTTTATGCTGAGGATGGATTGAAAGAGTATGGCGAAATCCAACGGGCATCTATAGACGGCTATTCCCCGACAAAGCCTCTGGAATTTTTTGTGGAGTCGAAAGAACACAAGAAGCACGGGCTTACCACCCAATCAGCGATTCTGAAGATTCCACAGCTCATCTCCGAGAAGGGCGAGACCCGTTTTCTAGTGATCACAGATATCCATTCTCGTCCTGACATCTACGCACCGCTGATCGAAAAGACAGGTAAAAACATTAACTTCATTGCACTGGGGGGCGATTGCGTCGAAAACCCTGCCAGCGAGAAGGCAGTTGTTGATGCACTGACAAGACCCATGGCCGCCCTGGCGCAGAAAGGACTCCCGTTCCTGTTCTTACGCGGAAACCACGAAACAAGAGGCGACTATGGACGCTTCCTACGCAATCACCTTATTCTTCCACGCGAAGGCTATTACGGTGCGCTGACGCTCGGGAAGCTACGCTTAATCCATTTAGATTGCGGCGAGGACAAACCGGATGATCATGTCCAGCTCTTGGGAATTACAGCACTCGAACCCCACATGAAAAAACAAGCGGAATGGCTTAAGCAAGAGACGAAAAGTGAAGCCTTCAAGAAAGCAACGTTCCGTGTGGTCCTCATTCACATCCCCATCAACTGGAATGTGGAACAAAAATATTGGGCAACCACGCAATACAGTAGCCTCTTTACACCGACATTGAACGACAGTGGCATCCAGGCCGTGATTTCAGGACATACCCACAAAAGCAACCTGTTGCTGTCGCCGACGAATGCGCCCGTTGCTGTGTTCAAGGGGCCCGTCTTTATAGGTGCAAGCTGGCCGTTGGAAAAACAGGTGGTCACGCGTGTAGATGTAACAGAAAACGAAATGGCTATCTCATTAGTCAAATCGGATGGAACCGTCCTATCCAAGCAACTATTTAAGTGATTCGGTTAATGGCTGCTGCCGCTAGAAATCCTGAGGCAAAAGCCCATGTCAGATTATAACCGCCACATGGAGCGTCCACATCGACTACTTCGCCGATGCAGTACAGATTGCGAATTCGGCGGCAGGCAAGGGTAGTCGCATTTAACTCTTTCAACGCAACACCGCCACGGGTCAGCATGGCGCGTTCCCATCCCTCAGTCCCTGTCACACGCAAGGGACATTCGGAACACTGAATAGCCAGCGCAAGCAGCTCCTTCTTCCCCGCACGCGCCATGACAACGTCTGACAAGCCAGATACTGTACACAACGCAACCGCCAGGGCACGTGGCAACTCACCGGAGAGCAGATTATGGATCGAACGGCTTCCATGGCGCTCCCGCCACTGGGTAAAGAGTTCCATCCAGTCGTTCACTGTTCGTCCAAGTCTAAACGAGACCCGTATCGTCACGACATCTTCTGACAGCAAGCGCGCATTTATTTCACCTGACAGCGCAAGCGCGGGAGGGCCGCTGATTCCTTTGTGCGTAAAGAGGATCGGACCTTCAAGTGGCTTCTTCGACGCACCCTTTGCATCCATTTGAATACTGCCCTGTTCGCATAAGATGCCTGACAACGATGTGACCCAGTCCGATTGAATGAACAATCCAGCAAGTGCGGGAACAGGTTCAACGACTTCAAGTCCAGCAGCCCGAGCCAATGAAAAGCCAGAGCCGTCCGACCCAAGTGCAGGATAACTCTGTCCTCCTGTTGCAAGCAGGACATGACGTGGCAAAAACGTGCCAGCAGATGTTTTGACGGCAACAATACATTGAGCCTCAAACTCTTTATCTGTCTCCAGCATAAAGTCTTCAACACAAACACTGTGTTGCATCGTCCCCCCCGCCTCACGCACAGCGCGAACAAGTGCATCACGCACATCCGATGCTTTCTGAGAAACCGGGAAAACATAACCCTCGGGCTCGACTTGTGTCGCGACCTCCTGGGCATAGAAGAACGTTCGAATGGCATCCGGAGAAAATGCATGCAATGCGGGGAGGACAAACCGTGAAGCTTTCCCAAATAACGATGCCATTTCAACTGCGGATGAATCATGCGTAAGATTACATCGACCGCCACCTGTAGCCAACAACTTACGTCCAAGCGTAGCGCCGTGCTCCAGTACTATACTTTTCCCCTTTAAAAAGGAAGCGGCGGTAAGACCTGCTGGTCCACCGCCGATAATAAGATGATCAACCGCTACACTCACGGCGTATCCAATAAAAAAATTACAGTTGTTGCTCTTCAGCAATCAACGCTAACATACGGCTTAACATACCCGTAATATCCACTTGCGCACGGGAAATAGACTGACACATGTGAGCCAGTTCCGCATACCGATGGAGCGAATTCATGCGACTCCGCTCTAACTCGCTACGTCGTAATTTTAAGCTATCAACAACCTGTGTCAATTCCGCAATTTGTTGATCGCGCTTATGCATCATCGTCCGGGTCTGAAACAACTGAACAAGTAGTTCGCCAGAGGGAATGTCCAAATCAGAGACCTCCATACCACCTGGAATCGGGACAAGCGTCGGCATTCCACACTGCGTACAATTAATCTGAAGCCCTGCGCCACGATAATCAATGGCAAGGCTGTGGCCACAAGAAGGGCAAGAAAAGAGAATATCCGTCGACTTGATTTCTTCCGAAACCTCACCAGACACCGAATTCTGAGTGTCATCCTCTTCGTTTACGGAAGGCACATCTTCTTCGGCATTAATGGTGTCAAATTCCTGCTGTACCTCAAGTTCTTCTTCATCAACAACACCCGCTGGATTGGTTTCTTCACCGACTTCACCTGCAGTGACTTCATGAACCGCTTCATTCAGCTCAATACTAAAAGCCTGAGCCTTCTTAACTCTATCGCTCATGAAAACACCCCCTTTTTTATCTGAAAAGGCAATGAAACACAGAGATAAAAAAACCGTATTGCGTTTTGCGATTACACCTGCGGCTTTGTAATCTTGCCGCTCTTCAGGCAGGATGCACAAACTTTTACACGGGTAACTGCACCATTTGTTGCCAAAGAACGCACGGAACGCAAGTTCGGCAGAAAACGACGCTTTGAAATACCTGTTGTATGCAAACCAATACCACCTTTTGCCTTCGCCAAACCGTGACGAACAATACTGCTGCCGGCCCGAGGACCCTTCCCGCAAACTTCACATACTCTTGACATGATACTAATCTCCTTAAGAAAAGGTACATAGATTACCATTTTTTTAATTTTCAGGCAAGGAAAAGTCATCACTAAACCTATTTTTATGGTTTTTCTAAAGTCACCGTTTGAGTTATGAAGAAAAATCATGTATTATTTATTCTTTACCTATTCTGAAATGGAGTCTTTTACATGAACCATGCGTATGCAGTTATTTTAGCTGGGGGAAGTGGTGAACGTTTTTGGCCACTGAGCACAAAGGCTCGACCAAAACAATTTATTTCGCTTTTCGGTGGACGTCCCCTACTCTCTCTGGCAGTGGAACGTTTAGCGGGACTCATCCCGAACGATCGAATCTTCATTATTACGGCACAGCATCTTATTGAAGACACCGCTACAGCGGCATGGAATGTTCCCCGGTCAAACATCATCGGTGAACCGTGCAAACGCGATACCGCACCCGCTATCGCCGTTGCCTGCGGTATCGTCATGGCCCGCGATCCAGAGGGCGTTGTCTGTATCCTTACTGCAGACCAGCTTATGAGCGATGTCGAGACCTTTCGTGTCACGCTTGCGGATGCAGTCAAAGTCGCCACCCGAGAAAAAGCCGTTGTGACCATCGGCATACAA
Source organism: bacterium (assembly GCA_037133395.1). Taxonomy (GTDB): domain Bacteria; phylum Verrucomicrobiota; class Kiritimatiellia; order RFP12; family UBA1067; genus CAIZQW01. The sequence goes on from JBAXOG010000024.1 coordinate 16,943, forward strand.
CCCACCTATCCCGCCACGGGCTTCGGTTACATCGAAGCGGACGCCCCTCTGCACACCGTCCAGACCGTCACCCTTTTCAACAAGGCAAAGCGTTTCGTGGAAAAGCCCGATGCCTATACTGCTGCACGTTACATCGAGAGCGGCCGTTACTTTTGGAACGCGGGAATGTTTATTTGGCGGACAGACACCATGCGTGACGCACTCGCCGCGAACGCTCCTGATTTAGCGAATCTATGTGACAGCATTGCACGTGCTGCACTTTCTCCCGATGACCTAGATGCTGTGATGCGACAGGCTTATCCCTCTTTACGTTCAATTTCCATCGACTATGCTGTCATGGAACATTTGGACAACATCATCATGGCACGGGGCGCTTTCGGCTGGGATGACGTCGGTTCATGGCCATCTCTCGCCGGACATTTTAATGCGGACTTGGATGGAAACGTCATCATTGGTTCCTGTGAACAACGGGAAGCGCAAAATAACATTGTGGTTTCAGAAAACCGTCTGACCGCGCTCATCGGCGTTCGTGGACTCATTGTGGTGCAATCGGAAAACGCCACACTCATTTGCCCCAAGGAACGCGCAGAGGAAGTTAAGAAACTTCTCCAACGCATCGCGCAACGGCCGGATGGCGCTAAATATGTCTAAGCGTTTCAAACTGACCATTGCCTACGATGGGACGAACTATGCTGGCTGGCAAGTACAATCCAATGCTAATAGTATACAGCAAACGATTGAAACAGAACTTGAAGTTCTGGTCGGCCATAAAGTAATAGTGCATGGTAGTGGTCGTACGGATCAAGGTGTTCATGCGCGTGGACAAGTCGCACATGTCGACCTGAAAACGCCCATGAGACCCAAATCACTCTGCCGTGCCCTCAACTCACGCCTGCCAGAGGATATACGCATCCTGAAAGCCAGCTGGACAAAACCGAATTTTCACGCCCGCATCTCAGCTAAAGGCAAGGAATACCGCTATACGGTCTGGAATGACGACTTCTGCTTGCCTGACCGAAGGCTCTACACCACGTATATTTATCGTCCGCTCAACCTAACAGCCATGCGCAAAGGCGCAGCATCTTTTGTTGGCAGACATGACTTTGCGTCGTTCACCGCAAATCCACACCGCCCAATTGAAACAACCGTACGCACCGTCTTTTCCTTTACGGTCAGCAAGCGTGGCAAAGAAATCGTCTTCCGTGTCAGCGGCGAAGGCTTCCTCTACAAACAAGTGCGCAGCATGGTCGGCTTTCTAATCCGTATTGGTGAAGGTGCAGAGAAGCCTGAGGCGGTCACCGAACTGCTCACCTCCCGCGCGCCACGAAAGGCTCGTGTACCCTCTGCCCCCCCCAACGGCCTCTTCCTCTGGCGGGTCTGGTATAAGCCCGTTTCCTAGGAATCCCGAATACGCTTCGTGGTACGCATCGCGCAAAATTCTTTTCCGCACATCGAACAGTGGTCATCCGTATGCGCGCCATCCGAATTGGCGCGCGTTTTGAGCCATCGCGCACGGGCGCGTTCAGGATCGAGAGCGACTTTAAACTGTCCCTCCCAGTCAAAGTTGACACGTGCACGCGAAATCGCATCATCACGGTCACGCGCACCTGGCAAGCCACGTGCAACATCACCTGCATGGGCAGCGATACGATAAGCAATCATTCCCTGATGAACCTCGTCGCCATCCGGCAACCCCAAATGTTCAGCCGGTGTCACGTAACAAAGCAACGATGCTCCATACATAGTAGCCGCTGTTGCGCCAATACACGAGGTAATATGGTCATAGCCAGGGGCAATGTCCGTCACGACAGGTCCTAAAACATAAAAAGGAGCCCCATCACAGACCTGTTGCTGCCGTTCCATGTTCATTTGAATCTGATTAAAGGGAACATGCCCAGGGCCTTCAACCATCACCTGAACACCTCTCTCACGGCATCGGCGGACCAATTCCCCTAGCACATCCAATTCCCCAAACTGTGCAGCATCGCTTGCATCCGCAAGACATCCCGGCCGCAAACCATCGCCAAGAGACACGGTCACATCATGCTTCTCCAAAATATCCATGACTTCGTCCCAACGCGTATAGAGCGGATTTTCGGCATTGTTCGTCTTCATCCACTCGGCCATGATTGCCCCACCACGGCTGACAATACCCATGATACGTCCCATGGCCAAGTCGATATGCGCATGAAGGAGGCCCGCATGAAGGGTCATAAAGTCAACCCCCTGCTCTGCCTGCTCACGGATCACCTGAAGCAGCAAGTCAGGATTCATGACTGGCACATCACCAGAAATACGGGACAACGTCTCATAGACCGGTACCGTCCCGAGCGGCACAGGCGAAGCATCGAGCATGCCTTGACGAATGGATCGCACATCAGCACCCACACTCAAATCCATCACAAAATCAGCGCCTGCCTTCAGTGCTATGCCCAACTTCTCCAGTTCATCACCTTTACCTGAACGCGTCGGAGACCGACCTAAATTAGCATTGACCTTCGTTAAAAATAAGCGCCCAACACCAACAGCTCGTACATGTTGGTGCGCAGGATTTAAAGGGATGACAGCCCGGCCGGAAGCAATAGCCTCCCGCACCACTTGAACATCCAACTTTTCATCGTTCGCCACGCAACGCATGGCATCTGTAATAAGGCCCTCTCGGGCGGCTTGTAATTGTGTCATAAGAAGGTGCAAAGGGTACACTTTTTCCGTGCCGATTGTCCAGCATAATTGTATGATGATGCGAACGCGCTATTTGTATTTTAGCCTTGTTACTTGAGGGGAAGTTAATTACAATTTAAATAATTATGAATACTGCAGAAATATGTCCCGTTTGTCACGCCCCTAACACCACGCGCCAAAGTGCTGGCGCAAATACTGCCGAACTCCATTGTCCCCGTTGCGGCCGTTTCCAGATTCAGGCACTCGCTGAAACACAGCTCCTGAATAATCGACCCGCGTTTCCACCGCCTCATTTGCTCTCAGGTCTCTGTCGAAATATGTGGGATATTCTAAACGACAAACTCCTTATCACGGTTGATCTTTTTAAATCGTGGACGGAACTCGATGCCGCTGCAAAAGTAGCTGTGCCGCGCGAAACTGACCTTGCAACAAAAAGCGAATATCTCATGCGTTACATGCGACGTAAATCAAAATCCCTAGCTGAAACCGTATTGTTCACGCCCAATGAATTATCTGTAGGCTTTTGCGCAAATAAGAACGAACTGATTTTCTGCTTGAAATATCTCGCGGAAAAAGGCCTCATCGAAGAAGACGTTGCCACCAAACAGCAACAGGGCTTTCCCTATCGCCTCACGCCTGCAGGATGGGCAACACTTGATAGCCACGCCGCCACGCAAGAGAAGCCTGTCGCCATGGTTTGCTTGATCCCCGGAAAGGAGCCCGACCTCTTTTGGACACAGGGCGTTTCAGCGGCCATCACGTCAGCCGGGTTCACGGCTGTCCGCGCGGACAGCAAAGAATGTGCGAATAAAATCACAGACGAAATCATCATCGGCATTCGCAAGGCACGCATCGTAGTCGCAGACCTCACAGGACAAAGCCAACTCGTCTACTTTCAGGCTGGGATGGCACTCGGCCTGAGCAAGCCCGTATTCTGGACTTGCGAGGCAGCAGAACTCGCGGATAAGAAGCTCATGGTTGATACGCGTCAGCAAATCATCACACCCTGGACGCGAGACAAACTACCTGAGTTTGCCGCACGCCTAGCAGCACGTATCGTCGCATCGCTCGGATAACTGCAACAAATTGCCTTATTGCGTTGTAGCCTTATTACGCGAAACTATAGACCTGTTTCGCGCTAATTATTCAGTGGCCAAGGGGTATCCTTCACAATCGTCTGATAGGATGATGTGACAGGAATAGGACGAATAATGAATGATGATGGAGCGTTTGTTGGTATCTGACCCAGATACGTGCAGGCTCCTCCTCAGCCATACTCCAATTGGCCGCTCCAAAAACAATTTCCATCAAGCCCAATAGCTTGAAATTTTGGAATTTCGTTTTTTTGAGATCCGCCGGACATGGATATGCGATTCCCAGCCACATCCGTCAATATATAATCGAGTTGAAGCTTGTTTTCCGGCTTTTTCTTTGCAGTGATAGAAGCTGTCAACGGAAGACCGCCCTTCACCAATATCACATCATTTGGCTGCGCGACAATGTCCTCCTTCGATTCGAACGAACAGTTCATGCCATCCGTCACAATGCCCCCTGCATTTTTGCTCTGACAGGTCAGATGCCAGACCGCCAAGCGGCCAGCAGGCACAACCACCGAATTTGTGTTTACAAAGGAGACGCGTAATGATTTGCCAGTATTCACCTGCCGAATCGACAGTGTTCCCGTGCCAGAATAAGGCAATATCAACGTCGCTCGATCTCCCGAATAATTCTCAGCCTTGAACTCTTCAGTTGCATATCTGCGACTGACCGTCATTGCAGAATAAACACAAAAAACAATAAATGACACAGCCAGACCTGCCCAAATGCCCGATCCCATGAGCCACCACTTTGCGCCAGTCTTTCGCCGCCACTTCACAAGTCCAACAATTAGCGGGATCAGCCATCCGAAACAGAAGCTGACCATCACCGCAAAAATACCTAATATAAAAAAAGACATTTTCTTGTGCCCCTCCTGGGTTCACAACTATTTCAACGTCAATTCCAACACATGCCCAAACGTCTTCTTCTCGAACACCATCCAGACATACGCCTTGTATTTGCCAGCTTTTGCTACCTCACCGAGGTAGCCTCCTGCGCCTGTTCAAGACGGGCACAATGCTGACATGTCTTCTTGTTTTTGGGTAACAATCTTCCCCGTGTCATCAACCACAACGATAGAGGCAGCCCCCTCAAAAACGTTTTGTGATTCCTGCCCATCTTCCGTGTCTACTTTCTTCAACAGTTCAACCGAAACCGCAAAGGGTATCTTTCCCTTTGAACGATAGATCTCCATTGAACGCGCAGGAAGTACCGCAGGTTTGAAAAACGCATTAAACTGAAGCGTCGTTTTACTATTCTGTTTTTCTTTTGCCGTTGTCACAAAAGACTTGATAACCTCCGCGGATGGGATCGCAAGTTCATCCTTTGATACCTCCTCCGCAACAACAGCCATATTCACCATTATAGACAACGCAAATGGCATGAGATAATAGTTCATTAAACGCATATACCCCCTTATAAATTGAAATCGACATTACCATACTCCAACTGACCGTACAGGTCAAGCGCAGGCTTTAAGTTAGCAAGAAAACGGCAATTTTTTGTACTTGCTTCTTTTTGAATAAAACGGTAAAGTATCGCCCTTCTTTTACCGCTCGGGTGGTGAAATGGCAGACACGCTAGCTTGAGGTGCTAGTGGGGAAACCCTTGCAGGTTCGAGTCCTGTCCCGAGCACCATATTATTATTACAAAAAGAAGTATAAGTCGCGACTGCGGCTGACATAATCAAGGAGAAATACGTCATGGCAATCAAAGTGGGTATCAATGGGTTTGGCCGTATCGGACGCATGGTGTTTCGCGCGGCAGTGAAGAATTTTTCAAAAGACATCGAGATCGTCGGTATCAACGATCTACTGAGCCCGGATTACCTGGCTTATATGTTGAAGTATGATTCGGTCCATGGACAGTTCCAGGGCGAAATCGCGGTAGAAGGCACCAACCTGATCGTCAACGGAAAGAAAATCCGCCTGACGGCTGTAAAGGATCCCACCGAGCTGAAGTGGAACGAAGTCAGCGCAGACATCGTAATCGAATCAACCGGTCTGTTCCTCGACAACGAAACGGCGACCAAGCATATCACCGCTGGTGCCAAAAAGGTTATCCTGTCGGCTCCTTCGAAGGACGACACCCCGATGTTCGTCTATGGCGTCAACCACAAGAGTTACGCTGGACAAGCCATCATTTCGAACGCTTCCTGTACGACAAACTGCTTGGCACCGATCGCCAAGGTTCTGAACGACAAGTTCGGTATCGTCAAGGGCCTGATGACCACCGTTCACGCCGCTACGGCGACACAGAAGACGGTAGACGGTCCCTCGATGAAAGATTGGCGCGGCGGACGCGGCATCCTCGAGAACATCATCCCCTCCAGCACGGGCGCAGCTAAGGCTGTCGGCAAAGTCATTCCTGAGCTCAACAAGAAGCTCACGGGTATGGCATTCCGCGTTCCGACCTCGGACGTCTCGGTTGTCGATCTGACCGTGGTGCTCGCAAAAGAAACCACCTATGAGGCCATCAAGGCCGCAATGAAGGAAGCTTCAGAAGGCGAACTCAAGGGCGTTCTCGGTTATACGGAAGAGAAGGTTGTCTCGACCGATTTCCGTGGCGAAGCCAAAACCTCGATCTTCGACGCCGAAGCTGGCATCATGCTGGATTCGACCTTCGCTAAGATCGTGAGCTGGTACGACAACGAATGGGGTTATTCCAATAAGGTTCTGGAAATGGTTCGCGTCATCGCGAAGTAATTCCGCTTGTCACATTAAAAAACGCACCGCCCTCGGGGCCGTGCGTTTTTTTTTATTTCTTCAAATCCCACTCGATACCCCTCTTCACGCCATCCGCAAGGAAAAGTCCTGTCTGCTGATAAACATGCCTCGTGCGGAAAACCCAGGACTCAAAGAGGAACCGCGGACTGACTGACATCGAGCAGACAATCCAGAGTGCAATGCCGGCAACATTCAGCAGGTAGATGAGCGAATACGAAAAGAGACTGCCATACTCTTGAATATCAGGCTGACTCGTCAAGAGACTTTGAAGCGTGAAGGTGAAATGAAAGGCCCATGTAAAGCCAAGAAAGAAGATCCAGACTAACGGATAGGGAATAGAGCCCATGAACAGCTTCACCAGCAGGAAGATGCCAATCAATATCATGGTGTAAAAAGGGAAAAAGTACGGGGCCAACGTTATCCACACGTTCGACTTGGTCACCTTCACACTGCCGCCAGAAGGCGTGATGCTCAGATTTTTAGCCTTTCCTCCAAAGAGAATCGCCCACAAGGCATGTGTCAGTTCGTGGCCTAAAATATACACGCGAACCGGTTGCGGCAAAAAGAACCAGCAGAGTACCCAAACGCCATAACCTAAAGCAAGGCAGCCTGATTCAAGTGAAAACATCGACCCGTGACTATCCGCATTGCGTAGCACATCCAAGACCGTCCAAGTCATGGCGACACACAACGGTAAGATCATAAGTCCTATTATAAAGAGAAAAAACTTCTTCATTCGTCAATGCATGTCTTGTGTCTTGCACCTTCATAAGCACCTTACTTTGCTCAACAATCCATAGATGCTATGCGCACATTATACTGGTTTTTGAATGGGAGGGACAAGTCCCAATATTATTCATCAACGTGCCTGGCCACGGTTCCTATTTAGCTGAAACAGAACCGCGCCAAGGAGGAGCGATGAGTTGCTAAAAGTGCAATGAAGTTTGCTAGAAGTACAATTGCTTTCAAATCGCAAATCGTGTAATATTTAAAAAACAAACGTAGGAGGAAATATGTTCCATTCGTTATGCATCGCAACCGCTATATCGTCCGCCCCAACCCTTGCCGGTCTAGACTGGCTGATGATTGGACTGTATTTCGCTGTGTTACTGGGCGTCGCGTGGTGGGTTGTCAAGAAAGGCAAGGACACGGCCGACGACTATTTTCTGGCGGGCCGCAACCTGAACTGGTGGGTTATTGGCGCCTCCATCTTCGCCTCGAACATTGGGTCGGAGCATATCGTTGGGCTGGCGGGATCCGGCGCTTCTGACGGCGTGGCCATGGCCCACTACGAGCTGCATGCCTGGTGCCTGCTGGTATTAGCCTGGGTGTTTGTGCCCTTCTACATGCGTTCACTGGTCTTCACAATGCCTGAATTTTTAGAAAAACGCTTTTCGCCTGCATCTCGCTATGTACTCTCGATCGTTTCGCTGATCACCTTCATCGTGTCCAAGATCGCTGTCGGCATCTTCGCTGGCGGGGTCGTTTTCGCTACACTGCTTCCCGAAGTCCAGATGAGCATCGGAGGGTTTGTAATTGACAGCTTCTGGATCGGCTCAATCGCAGTCATCCTCCTGACCGGACTGTACACAGTGATGGGCGGCATGCGAGCGGTGGCCTACAACGATGCCGTGCAGGTGGTGGTGCTGATTGGTGGCTCTGCCCTCCTAACCTTTTACGGACTTAACAAGCTGGGCGGCTGGCACGAATTGCGCACGATCTGCGGTTCTGACATGTTCAACCTTTGGAAACCGCTGATCCCAGTTGGAATGGAAGGAACCTGGGAACCTGTAAAGGAAACTGGACGTATTGCTTGGTATTTCAACGATCGGTTCCCCTGGCTGGGGATGGCGATTTGCGCGCCGGTGATCGGTTTGTGGTATTGGTGTACCGACCAGTACATCGTGCAGCGCGCCCTAGGCGCTCCGAATGAGCGGGTCGCACGGCAGGGCAGTATTTTCGCAGCCTTTCTCAAACTCTTCCCTGTGTATCTCTTCATCATACCTGGCCTGATCTGCTACGCGCTGGCCCAAGGCAACAAGATCCCCGAACTTTCGGCAGCGTTTGCAAAGCCCGGTGCGGCCCAGGGCGCTTTCCCCTTGATGGTCCAGTATCTGCTTCCCGTAGGCCTGCGTGGCATCGTAGTAGCAGGCCTGCTCTCAGCGCTGATGGGCTCACTGGCCGGCGTATTCAACGCCTGCTCAACGCTCTTCACCGTGGATTTGTACGCAAAGATGAGACCCTTGGCCACACAACACCAACTAGTCAGAATGGGGCGGATCGCCACGACAGTCATGGTGGTCATCGCGCTAGCCTGGTTGCCAGTCGTCAAGGGCGCCCATGGCTTGTACGGATACCTACAGTCCGTGCAAGGATATCTCGCGCCGCCGATCTTCGTGGTCTTCTTCCTCGGCGTCTTCTGGAAGAGGCTGAACTGGCAGGGCTGCCTCTGGGCCATGATCGTCGGGTTCATCGTAGGACTCTTTCGCATGGCGGTTGACACGCCCATTACGTTGGGTGTCTTCAAAAGCTATCCGGAAGGCTCTTTCCTGTGGATCGTCAACAACATCAACTTCCAGTACTTCAGTATCTTGATCACGATCATCTCGGCCATCACCATGGTCGCGGTCAGCTATCTGACAGCTGTCCCGGATTACGCGAAGCTGAAGGGACTCACCTTCGCCACGACCAGCGACGAAAATCGCTCGCAAACGCTTGCCAGCTGGGGCTGGCAAGAAGTCTTGGCTTCCGTAATTATTATGGCGTTCATCATCGGGGCTTACGTTTACTTCACCGGTTAATAGCCACAATCTCAATTGCAGAATTTTTGCCTCAAGGTTTGGCGAAAGAGTCGGTGTCTCGGTGAATCAACGTCGCAGATATGCGCAACGGGGCGGTATCGATTTGTTCGAGTTCGATCTCCCCCCCCGGTCGGAGGTTCCGGCGTCCGCTCAAAACCAAGGGAAAGTCGTATTCGCCGGGTTGGATATTCTCGATGCCGGTCATTTGCATCTCCACCGCAGGATTCCGCCGTTCCGTTGCGGATCCGTCCGACGCCGGCCGGCAGACAAAAGTGCGCGAAAGGCGCGTTTTTGTGAAACGCGGATCCTCGCGGAACATGACCATCAAACCACTGCTAGGTCCCCAAATCCAGCACTTCGGGTACACCGACAAGTCTACTCCTCGTTCAACAACCGGCGCGCCGATTGATAAGGGAATGGGCGCATTCACCGCTGGGTGTTGTACGACAAGGTTTGACGCCGCCGCATTGAACCCAAGGACCATTTCCGCCCGGGCACCACTGAGCAGCAGTCCGGGCCGGAACGGTATCTTGATGTGGGTCGGCACTTCGATACGAGTCGGGTAGCTGACGATCAGGCGCTCCACCCAGGCGCTCTGCATCCAGAAGACGCTGGGCACGCGCGAATCCTGGCACAGGAGGATCCGCACTGGACCATCGGTATAGGACAGAACCCTGGCCTCGATATCGTTCTCGTCTCGGTTCATGTTGATACAGCCGAAAAACGTCGACACGCGAAGCCTAGTATGGAGTCGGCTGATCAGGTTACTGCTATCGCCGATACTGAGGTAGTCCAGCACTGCCGGGTGCTTGGGATCACAACAGCCGTGAGAGAGTTCGCGCGATTGGACCATCCGGTGTTCAGGGTCATAGCTGATGTAATCCTCGCTCGCGAACGCCGCATTCGTTCCCAGTTCAAGCAGGTACGTGTAGGCCGATGCTCCTGTGTTGGTATCCGTAGCCGCAATCTCAATCGCGAAACGCGTCGGCAACTGCTTGGGATTTGCCCGTGGCCCGAGGTCCCCGGCAAGCAGGACCAACTCGTCGTCAGCCTCAAGATCCGGGTGCAGGGCAAGAGCAGGATTGACCTGCCAGGGCCGATTCTCGCGCTTCCTGACGCATTTAAGGATGGGGCGTCGACCAGTATCGAACTTATCGATCTGGAAGGGAACCGGCACGAGCTGCCCCTGTCGAACGGAAAGCAGTCGGAGCGCCTGCGTGGGACGACCGGCCAGTGGTGCCAGATCCGCGCCTCGGACGACGACCGGGTCCTCACGGCGCGTCAACCCCGGCACCCCCGCCTGGCCCGCTTCACCGGCGACAGACAGGCACATCATCCCAAGCCATACCGCTAGTACATCCTGCAACGTTTTTTTCATTCTGTTCATTCCTGCCCCAACATGCCCAAGATGCCCAACACATCCAATATCGCGTTCATTTCATCCCTTGCGGCGCCCGATGGGAGCCGGCGCAATTCCTTTCTGGCCCGCTCCACATACTGCAGGCTAAGTGCCTGCGCGTAGGCGATAGCACCGTTCCTCCGGTAGATGTCGACCACCTCGCTGGCCATGCCATTCGTGATGGCTGGATTCCCGCATGCGCAGAGGATGGCGCGCTTCTCGGCCTGACTAGCCCTGCTCAGGGAATAGATCAGCATAGGCGTTGCCTTGCCCTGCGCCAAGTCATTCATCACTGACTTGTTTGCGTCAGCGCCACCGAGCAGGTCGAGCAGATCGTCGATGATCTGGAAGGCCATGCCGAGTGCGCGACCGAAGCGCCCGATGCCTGCCACCATGGCTGGCGGTGCACCGGCCCCGAGGGCACCGCCTTTCACAGCACCCTCGATCAGGGATCCTGTTTTGAGTTTCACCATATGAAGGTACTTCTCGATGCTACCATAGTGCCTCTGGCGCGCCAGTTCCATGTCATCCATCTGGCCCAAACAGCAGTTCTCTCCAGTTTCCCCGATCGTTCGCAGCATCGCCATAAGCCGGTTCTTGGAGATGTGTTGCGAAGCCGCGGCGCGTCCCACCAGCGAATAGCAGCGCGACAACATCAAATCCCCGACAATGATGGCGGGCCCTATCCCGTATTTGGCGTGCAGGGTAGGCTTTCCACGCCGTTCCCGCGCATTGTCCATGATGTCGTCATGCACTAGCGATGCGGTATGAAAGATCTCGTATATAAGTGCGAAGTTGAGCGCGTCACGGCGGTTCCCTCCGAATATCCCGGCGGCCAGCATACCGATATACGCCCGCAGGCGCTTGGCATGCGGACTCAGCAGAATCTCGTTGGCCTGGGTATGCAGCGCGTTCCCGCCCGTAAAGATCTTCGCCAGCTTCGCATTCACCATGGTCTGTCCGGATCGCGCCACGCGGTTCAGTTCGGCATAGAGGATCTTCATCATCCTGCCTTCCAGGATGTGATAGGCCTCCGCGTGACTCGTCGGCGTATTCAGCACGATACGGACAGCATCCTGTATCTGCAGGTCCTGCACCCCGTTTTTGACGATACGGTCGACGACTCGCGGCATCCAGAATATCTTGCGAATCTTGCGGTCCCATCGCCCCTCGTTCGATTCGAAAAAATCGCGCGCTTCGACATCATAGTGCTTGAGACATTGCGAGCTTCCCGTCTTGAGAAACTCCACGCAGTGGGGCGCCGCGAGCGCCGCGGACTTGCGGGCATGGTAAATGCCACCACCATGAACGATGTTTGCAAAACCGCCGGCATCGCCCAGCGCGACGGCGTACGGTGACCAAAGGCGCGGCAATAGGCCGAAACGGATCACCCCGCCGCCAGTCTTGACCACGGAAGTTCCCGCCAGTTTCTTCGAGGCCAGGGGATGCCCGTCGATAAAGTCCGCGAGAAGTGCCGGGAGCCTCATGTGGTGGCGCCGCACAGACGCCGCCGTTGCTCCGATACCGACCGACAGCACATCTTGTTTCGGAAATATCCACGCATAGCCTTCCGGATTTTCACGAAGGTAATAGAGCTCGATCGCCTCGCGGAAGCAACTGGGCATACGAGCCGGTTTGAGCCATTGGTGGCAGGTTACGCACAGCTCCCCTCCACCGGGATCCATGCCGAGCATGGCGGTAAGCTTCGATGCGTTCGCCCCCGCCGCATGGACGATCAAACGGGTGCGCACAAACCGTGGTCCAGCAGAGCCCTCCAGTCGAACCGTGACGACACGTCCGTGGCGCACCACGTCCGTTACCCGTGTTTCCGGGGTCAACTCGACACCCGCGCGAACCGCGCGATTTTGGAGGTATCGGTCGTAGATACTGCGTCTGACGGTGACCGAAAATTGGCTGGGGTCGGTCGACGCCGGCACCTCCATGACATGGTTCTCAGGCGAGATGATCCGGCTCTTCCATATCCGTCGTTCAACTACGTCATCCGGTAGTGGACCGAACTCGATCAACTCCTTGAGTTGGATTCCACCCCCACAGGGCTTCTCACGATCCAGACGGTCTTTCTCAACGACGAGCACGGAGAAGCCGGCGAGCGCGAGCCGACAGGCCATCTCGCTTCCTGCGGGGCCCGCTCCGATGACTACGACATCGTATTCAACAAGGTTCTTACGCGTCATGACAGTTTCCTTTCAGTAAGGGTACTGGGGCTTCACCGGGGGTCGCCCCACACAGGTCGGCGCTCTTCGAAACCGGATGCCAACCAGTCAGCCGGACAGGAAACGAGGCTAATCGGTAGATCCAGAATGGCATCAGACCTAAAAGGGAAAACAGGGTCGGCTGGAGGGAATGCACCTGTTGAACACTGGCGCAGAAACAGAATGTCGTGAGCGTGAGGGAGAGGATGACGAACCAGAAATCCAGCTGGGCGCACGCCATTGCAGGACGTTGCGTCTGGGGCCGTTCGAATGCGAGATACCCGCCGCACATAAACATCCCCGCGACGAACCAAGCCACGAAATTACGGAGAGGCACGGTGAAGTAAGGCCCTGGGTTCTCCCATGTCCACAGGCCGCACGTGACCGCGAGCGGGTCAAGGAAGACGTCCACGGCCACCATATAGAACCCACAGAGAGACGCTTTGACCGCGAGACGCGTCCAGGAGAGGGACTCACCGACGCGAATGGCGAACGGGCGAAGAAAGACGATGGCCGTGTATGCGATGACAAACCACATCAGAAGCACACAAACAGGAACTCCGTCAAAGATCTGCAAGGCGATGCCGGCATCGTACTGGTAACAGCTGCCACAGAAGAACGCGCAACGAATGCTGGCACATTCAAGGGCGCAGCCCACCAGAGACGAGGTCGCCAGCAACAGGGACGCGTCCCGGAAAGAGTTGCTCATCCAGGCGTGGCAGAAAAACGTGGCGGCCGTCAGGAAGACTGCGCTTTGCAGATAGAGATTCGCCTGCGACCACGGTGGACGAGCAAGTCCGCTCAGGAAGGGAATGCATGAAAGGCATGCGGCCATCGCTAGCAAAGCGAAGACCCGCAGGCCTGCCAGGGATTGATATGGCGGGTTGACGACTGAAGAATCGACCACAGGCAAGGTCATCGACCTAATACGCACGCCGAGGATGTATCCGACAAGCAGCGGCCACTGCATCGCGAAGGCGACCGCCCATTCCAGCTCGGTAATGGGAATCCCCAAGAGCGACGTGGCGCGCTGACCGGTTCGATTCCACTGTAAAACAAAGTCAGGCCACAGGAGAAACTGCCCTTTGACGATCAGCGTGTAGAGGGGCACAAACAGCAACACCCCAAGTGCAGCAACTGGCCAAAGCGTACGTCGCAGGATAAGCGCGACGATGACAGGCACCGTGGCGCCCACCATCGTATTGGCTAAGCCTTTCAGCCCGGCGTACCACAACAGGACGCAGGTGACTGTATACAGGGCCGTGATGAGGAGGTAACGGCGGATGCACATGGAAACCCGGCCATCAATTTCAAGACGGCATCGGAACGGCCAGGCCGCCAGAAGCCAGACCAGGCAACCGCACAAGAACGCAAACAATACATCCTCAATGCCAAAATGACCGCCACCCCATCGGACCGGACTCCAGTAAATGCCTTCGTGCAAGAGCGCAAGAGGCGCGGCTGGTAAACAGATCAGACCACTCAATAACGCCGACCGCCGGTATGGGCCTCGGGCGATGAACAGTGTGGTAAAAAGGACAACCACCAAAACAGGCACATTAGCGACAAGGTAGGGGTATGTGCGAACAAATTCCATCGAGCAAACTTTTTTTGATAAGAACTTTCTTCCCAGACGGCGCGTTCACACACTCACAGAGACCGACCTGAAGGAACACGTTCAGTGTTTATATATTAGCTGAAGCAAGGTAGAGGGATCAAGTAGAAAGAGATTATTTGCGAAGTGCGAAGTGCGTCTTTAAATTGTTACCCCATGTGTGCTGAAGCATTTTCCCCAACCCTAAACCATATAACGCACGCATGACCTCTGCTGCCTTTTCCTGCATAGGCAGATTAAGCTTCATGGCTTCATCAAGTTTCTTGGCAACACATTCAGAATACTCGGGGTTGTTAACAAATAATTGTTTTGCATCCTTGTTAAAGTTATTTACGATCTCTTCCAACACTAACACGTCTTCAATCAGTTTATTGTCTGGTTCAAGATCCCCAAGCAAGTGGATTTCATAGATCATAAACGCAAAGGCGTTGGCCTGATTTTTGGGCAAACCGGTCAGTTCTTCTGATTGAACTATACAGTTCCTTGTGAAGGATGCCCATAATGTTATGATCTCATCCTTCTTGTCCGGGTATTTCGTAAGCAGCTTGTCCCAGGTCTTTTTGGGGATTGTTGCTTTTAGTGTCCAGCCGTGGCCTAATATCCGGTGGTTGCCAGGGACCGGACCGATTTGTTCACGGAACAATTTGGGAAGTTCGTTGTCGATCCCCCCGCTCACGAGCGATACCAATTTCTTGAAGTTGTTATCGTCCCCATATCCCGCGAAGACAGTTGCTTCGTTTTCAAAATGCAGTTTGGCCGATGAATGGGCAAAGAGTTGCCCCGCCATAGATAGATAACATAACAAATAGAGTATTTTTCTTCGCATGATCGGTTGTTTCGTCTCATTAGAAGGAGGATGAAGCATCGAAGGAAAGCCGCAGGACACGATCAAACAACAAGCGCCATCCTTAATCAGAAAGCCGTGCCCGCCGTCCCGACGGAACACGGTGGATGCAGTTTGTTTTTCAGGGACGACTGCAAAACTGTCATGTGGAGCCACGCCAAGAGACTGACTGAAACTCTACATCTATAAGTTCGCTATCGGAAGTGACTGTCTGACAGTCTTTCCATTTGTTCGCGAAAAATAAACTATTTTCTGCTTTTCTGTCAGAGTCGTTCATATCCTGTCGAACTATGCTAACAAGAGTGTACTGAACTGATGTGCGCACGTCAGCGGTTCACTCATTGTCTAAAAAGAGGAAAGGAGTACTGATATGGTCGAGATCGTACTAGCGGTTGCACTGAATGCTTCCGCATTGACGCCAGCGCAGCTGGCGCGGCCTGTCAATGGCGGCCCTAGCTTTGGCGTAGGCGATGCCAAGCAGGCCGGATTGACATCCATGACGGTTGGTACACGGTCATTCGTTGGCCAGGTGTACAGCATCGATGACTGGCAGCAAAGCGGTTAGTCGCTTGCAGTGGCTCCAATGGCGCGAACGTGCGCTATTGGAGCCTTTAATTTTAGGAGGCTTTATGCTTTTAATCCTGACAAACTCACGGGATGTGACAACAGATCTGCTGATACCTCACTTGAAGTGTATCGAGTTTTTTCGTTTGGACATCGATAAGTACGCGGACTATGGCTGGGATTTCACCAACAAGGGATTTGCCATCGCCCATAGAGACGGGAAAAGGATTTCATCAGAGAACATCACCGCCATCTACGAACGCAAACTCTGCTTTGCCGATGTTATTGACGTCCCGGCACTCGGATGCGAGGAAAATTGGCGGCGCGAAGAAATAATGGATTTGATTTACGGTCTGATTGAGAGTATGCATGCCATGGGGCGTGCCGCCCTTGTCCATGCCGGCAATGGACGCTGGCGGAAACTAAGGCAGATGAAAGAAGCGGCAAAATATTTCACTGTCCCTGAATGGCATATCTGGCAAGGCATAGACCTGAAACTACCAGCGAATAAGACATGGGTGGTCAAGACGCTGACACAGTTGCAACTTGGGGATGGTGGTGCGATCTTTGTGCGTTCCGTTGACCCGGCAAAACTGGATGCGCACTATCCGTGGTTCCTACAGGAGAAAGTAGAAGCTCAGGAGGATGTTACGGTCGTATACGTGAAGGGGACGCTCTTCGCTTACGCCTTGGACCGTTCGACCTTTAACGGTGAAGATTACCGCTTCGACGGCGCGTTCACAGACTTGCCATGGAGGAAGGTCACATTAACAAGGGATGAACAGGATTCCATGCGCACTTTCATGCAGGATACAGGCTATGACTTCGGACGCTTCGACTTCCTTCGGAAGAATGGGAAACTTTATTTCCTTGAGATGAATCCGAACGGCCAATGGGCATGGCTGGACATTAAAAACAGGGATGGCCTTTTCACTGCGATTGCGGACGAAATTATACAGGTGGCATCCTTGCCTCCCTTAGCATGGCAAAGCACCACACAAGTGCCGCAGACTCAAAAGCCTACCTCTGTTCTCTATTAGAGGTGCCCGTTTCTGTTTTATTAGAGTCCGACAAGGAGGTCTGGATCATATCGATCATATCCTGCTTCATCGCATCACCCATTTGCTGATACATATCCGGGAAGTTCGAACTCGAAGGGGAGTTTCCCGTCTTGTCACCTAAGGACGGATTATTTGTTGTTTCCATTGAAGAACGTGTATTATCAATCGGATCTATTTTATCGAGATACCGCTTGACCATCCAACTGCTGACACCGATCCATACGACGGACAAGAAAAGCGCGATGGAATTCAAGATTATACCCGCCATTGCCCGTCTTTTTTTATTGCTCATCCTTCCTTTGAGTCCAAGGACAATCCCGACGATGGACAACGGGAGGATAAGCCATGCCGCAAACCATGTGAACACGCCTATGATGCCCAATACAAGCGAGGCTATGGCTTTCCCTCCATGGGGCGGAGTCAGATGGGCTAAGTCCTCCAGCAGCGACGCGGCGGAAGGATAGCGCTGGCGGGTGTCCTCGGCGCAAGCCGTGTATATAATCTTAAGCAGGCTTGAAAATCGAGGGTCTTTCACGTCCGCCTCTTTGCGGGGCGCACCAGGATAATCAGATGCCGCACGACCGGAGACGGCCACATAGAGAAGCTTGCCGAGGCTGTAGACATCCCCTGCATAGCTGCCGTGATTCTCCGGCGGCACATAGTCCAGCGAACCGACGATAGAAGCGGCCTCGCCGCTGCGTATAACAAGACCGATATCGGCGATGACCGGCTTCCCTTTGATGAACAGGACATTATTGGGCTTGATGTCGCGATGCAGCAGCCCCCTGCTGTGCAGGCGGTCGAGCGTGTCCGCAAGCTCAACCCCAAGGGCGATGCAGTCCTTCACAGGAAGCGCGATACGGGCATCAAGCCTGGCTCTTAACGTATCAGGCTGGTATGTCTCTGCGGTCGGCTCTCGGCTATGCGAGAGGTCATCTGCAAGCGGCATGGCGTACCAGAAGATCCCATGCGCCTCATCCGAACCGAGGTCCGTCACCGCGATCATGCCTTGCAGCTTTTCCGTATTCCGGGTGAAAAACTGGACAGCCCTCTGCTCCCTCTGGAAATGCTCCGCATCCTTACACCTGTCCCGGAAGACGACTTTGACGGCGCAAGGCTCGCCAGACGGGGACTTGGCAAGATACACGTTTCCATAAG
This sequence comes from bacterium, assembly GCA_037133395.1. Classification (GTDB taxonomy): domain Bacteria; phylum Verrucomicrobiota; class Kiritimatiellia; order RFP12; family UBA1067; genus CAIZQW01. Next base: position 35,104 of record JBAXOG010000024.1, read on the forward strand.
CGCCCGCCCCGATCAGACGAAGCAGTATATAATTCGAAATGCCAGGCAACTCGTTCATACGGGATTATCCAATTCATGAGCAACATTCTTCACAATCGCATCAAGCACAGGGCCGACACGGTGTCGGGTCTGATAGACGACATCACGCGAAACACCGAAGGTCTGCATGACCTTTTCCGTGTCCCACCCAAGAAGGTCAACCGCCTCGAAGATCCCGAACTGCAGGGGCGACACCTCTTTACGCAGACGGTCCAGGGCGAATTCCCGTATCTGCTGGAGCCACTCAGCATCAATGGATTTAATCAATTCATCCGATTCAGGTTTGGGGATGTTCGCATCGTCCCAAAGCTGGTCAACATCTAATGTTTCGACGGTCACAAGCTTATGGCGTTGCGACTTGCGGTAGGCATCGAAAAGACGACGGCGCATAATGGTCGAGATCCATGCGCGGAACCCACCCTTTGAACGGTCATAGTCCAACGTGTTGACCGCCTGTGCGATGTCGCTCATGGTTTCCATCAAGATGTCCTGGGCATCCTGATTGCCCACGCCGCGTCTGTAGGCAATGCTCAGCAGCAGTCCAGCATATACATCATAGAACCGCTCCCAGTACTTGCGGTTGGCAGGATCTTTTATACCAACCACAAGGCTGGAGCGCGTACTGTTATCAATCGGGTAAGGCGACGATTTCATTTCAGAGCTTTTTATTCTGTCGTTATGATTCGACATTATACAAGCCATATCCTGAAAATGAAACCTCAAACCCGAACTTATTTCAAATCGTTGCTTCTGTCCGCAGGAACACGGTACTGCTTGAGGATGCGCGGTGTCGAGGACTTCATCTTCTCGACATCCATGATGACCGGCATCTTGTTCGCCAGCAAGAAGGTGATGAAGCCCGTCTTCTGGTTCTCGATGGTCTTCACGAGTTCACGAAGTGTGGTGACTTTCTTGCCGTTGACCTCGATCACCTGAGTATTCACTTGGTCCTGATAGCCGTGGTTAACCTCGTCGGCTAGTACGAAGGCTAGCATAACAAACTCATCTCCGGGAACAAACACATCCTGCCGTGGATCTAAGATGAGGGCCTTCTCACCGCCTGCCTCACTTAAATAGTTCATGCTGAGCGGCGTGAAGATGAGCCCGCCGGCAATAAAGTAGGTTGGCTTGCCGTCAAACTCGAACCCCCTACACCCGTCAGGCAGCTTGCACAAAGAGTAGTCCATCTTCAGCAACTTCCCCGCGCGCAAGATTTCGAAGGTGACAGAGGATTTTAACTGCTTCTCTGCCAGCATCACCCGGAAGTCGAGTGTATGCCCCAGATGGTGGATGCGGCCGTTGTTGGCGATCCGCTTTCCCTCAATGGAGAGCAGGACGTCGTCTTTCTGAAAGATTCCCTGATGCTTTGCCCCATCTTCCAGCTTGCAGACCAGAACCCCCGTCTGCTTGTCATCCATCTTGAACGCCTTGCGCATATCCTTGCTCTCCATGGTTGAAATCACATTGAAGGGCGAATCCGCGATACCATCCACCTTGCCGTCCTTGATGTCATCCAAGAAATGGCGGATGATGGGCACCGGGATGATCTGGTAGATGTTAATCTCCTTCTGGGACTGGAACGCCACACCGAGGACTGTACGGTCGGCCGCGAATGCCGGACCCCCGCTGTTGCCGGGATTCACATTCGCATCCACCTGCATCGCCAACAGGTTCTTCATCGAATGCACGTAGACGGACGGCTCGATACGCGTCACGATGCCCTGCGTGTAAGACATGTTCTCCCCTCCGACGGGGTAGCCCACTACCAGCACAGACGTTTGCAACGGCGGAACGCCGTTGAACGCCAACGGCGGGGTGTCAGCAAAAAAAGTCTTATCCTCCACAGTGATCAGCGCCAGATCTGCATCGTTATCGACGAATAGCACCTTTGCCATGAACTTATCTTCACAGCTCTGCTTGCGCACCATGATCTGCGTCGCGTCCGCCACGACATGGGCGCAGGTCATGATCCGCTGACCGTCAATCACGAATCCCGAACCTGTGGATGCCGGCTGGAAATTATCCGCCCAGGGTATGCTCGCTATAGGCTTGAGAGGATGCACGAAAACCTGCACCACGGAATTATAATCCGGAGGCGTTTCAGACTCCGGCTTCTTCTCCTTCGCAAACGACACCATGACGCAAGTCGCCACGACCGTCACCGCAAAAAACTTAAACCGATTGTTACCCATACCCCCACCTTTCATTCATGATCTTTTTTGAGTTGCGCTTGGGTCCTCGATTAAGACTAAACCTCGCGCATAATTTGAATCCATCTATCTCTATATTCGCAACTCAAACAGAAATCTGACAGGTGCTGGTAAAATTATTTTAGATTCAACTAACCCTAATGAATCCTCTTCTTTGAAAGCTACTGAGTAACCAGGTTACTAATCAAACCCCAAGCTTCGTAAGCTCTCTTTAGCCGGTGCGTTTCCCTTTGCTGCAGCTCTACGGAACCACGCGATAGCCTCTCCCAGATCCCTCGAAACACCCCTGCCATCACGATACATAATTCCAAGCCCGTTCTGCCCATTAGCGTTTCCCTGTTCGGCAGCTTTAAGGAACCACATGACCGCCGCTTCCTCATCCATTAGAACACCTTTTCCGTCACGATACATAATTCCAAGAGCGACCTGCCCATTAGCGTTTCCCTGATCAGCTGCTTTACGGAACCACCTGGCCGCCTCTTCCTCATCCTTTGCAACGGTTCTTCCGTCAATAAACATCTCTCCAAGTGCTACATGCGCTCTAACATCTCCCTGTTCAGCTGCTTTACGGAACCACCTGGCCGCCGCTTCCTCATCCTTAGGAATCCCCTCCCCATTGAGAAACATAAAGCCCATTTCCGTCATTGCAACTGCGTCACCTTTAAGCACTTTTGCCATAGTAGTATTAACATTTTGGAGGTGATCACGTTCGACATAGTTGAATTTGATCTTAATACCGTTGCCGAGTTTCCGACTCAAAAGTTTGTCTTGTTCAATAATTGTATTCTCAGATTGAATGTCTTCAAAAACATTAAAAAGTGGGCTCCCAGAAACAGACACCAGAGATCCTCCTCTAAACTGAAAGAAATCGGGAACAACATTTTGGATGGCTTTGTTAATAGCTTCGAGTGCCTCTTTAATGGTCAAGGTCCCTTTCGCAACGCGCCATGTGACTTCATAACCATCGGACATGACAACAACGGGGACTGTTTTTCTCTCCGTCTCTTTCATCATGGAAATCAATTCCGTTGTTTTTCCTGACTCAAAAAATTTCATTGTACTTTTTGCAACATCAATTACAGGAACACGCACTCGAAATTCTGATAATAATTTCCGTGCTTGATCATCGCCAAGATCTGCACAGAAGGGTATATCTACTCCGTCTGCTCTTGAAGCTGGAATTACTACCTTCGTGCGATTTTGAATATAATTTCTATCCAAGTTAGCAAAGACAACAGGAATATTATTGATACAAACTGGAATTGGTTGCGGCTCGAATTCAATATCATTCGTGCTGCAATTGTAAAATCTAATAACGAATGTTATTTGCGGCTCTCTAATTGTCACAGTCTCGGTATCTGATAAAACCTCGTTGTACATGTTTTCAGCAACGTGGCGAGCCTGAGTCGACCATCCCCAGCGAGATGACGCGCCAGCATGCATACCCATGCTGGCAGTGGCATGACTATCCAAAGTTCTTAATGGATTTAACGAAACACTGCCTTTAACTTCAGTATTTATATTCCCACCAACTTCAGTAGTCGCATCCCATGTTTTTGCCCCTGTTTCTGATTTCACACTGCTTTCCGTGATTGTTTTTGTCACGGTTTTGCCAGCAACCGAAGAAACGGCCCACCTTGTACTTATACAAGTAATCTCCCACCGTATATTGAAATCTGCCACTAGCGGGTTAGGATCAATATTATCAGGAACCCCATCCCCATCAGAATCAGCAGCTTGAACAAGCTGAGACGAAATTAAAATAAACACAGGTAGGATTATAAAGGGAACATTCATTTTAACTCCACGGTTTCTAAAGATACTTTTTCTGAAATATCAGGAAGTAATTTTTCTGCTTCTTCCATTATGGGGTCCAACTCTTCGAGGAATTCATACAAATGTTTCACCTCAAGGAACTGAGAGGCAAATAGTCCGAGTGCTGTTGTGCAACACCAAATTGATTCGGCCAGTGAATACTGGCACATGTACAAATCGGGATCCGTTTGTTGCAGTTGAAGGATACGCTGAAACATGGGGTTGTTGTGCTTAAATCCGCACAGGAAACGATACTTGTTGTATTCTGCATCACAACGCTTTTGATCCCATCCTCGTGCTTTGCCAGAACCATTAACAAGTTCCTGAATTTTTATTATTGGTTTGTGGGGATCAGTCCAGTCAATGAATCTTTTTGCGTTGTCGAGATTAATGCCAACGTAAGTAAGATAGTGAGATTGCTCGAATAGATTACACACTAATGTGGCCGCTTGAAAGCCATGCCCACCAAGTGCCAAGATTTCGACCGCACGCAGTTCCTCGCCAAGGCGACGTAGAAGAAGTCGTGAGACCCCGAGTATTTCGTCTTCCGATGGTTTCACTATATCTCCATGCGTCGCAAGCCTCGCTATCCACCCATGCGTTCGACATGTACAGGCTAAGTGAGCTCGCAGTGATTCAAGGTTTTTTGATTGCCACTGTTCCTCAATCGGAATCCAATAATTCGTAGTCATATTACCTTTTTGGTAAACACCTAAATTCACAGGTGGCGCATTAATCCGAATTACCGCTTTGACCCCGCTTGCCTTGCGTGGCTAGGCAGAGTTTTACAAACGCGGGATCTAACAAAGTCGATATTTCAACGGCTTGACCATCGTGAGGAATTTCGCCCTTGGTGCATTGAGATAGTTGACCAGAAACAACAATCAATTCGCCCCCCATCACGCGGAATGGGTGGGCTAACATACTGTTATCGACATCCCATAGCCACAGTTCGGGCCCCGTTAACGGCGCATCACTATAGCATGTAATGTGGTTGTTTTCCTCGTCGATGTCTGCAATAACCAGCACTGGTTTTCTGTCATGCGTAACACATACGCAGATGGCGGTGATCTTTTTTGGGCTCTTCACGGTTTGTCGAAAAAACTTCCTGAAAAGAAGCACCCAAGAAACCG
>JBAXOG010000025.1:0-39723 GCA_037133395.1 bacterium
GACGCCTATACGCCCAGGGGAGAATGTACAGGCGGGGACGCCTATACGCCCAGGGAAGTGTACAGGCGGGGACGCCTATACGCCCAGGAGAAAAATCATGGAAACACATTTTTTTGATGGAAAGACGCACGTGTCAGAGGCGACGGAACGGATTTTACCACATTGGTCCATGAAGGATATCTATACATTTGCGACATGGCGGCTGGCTGATGCATTGCCACAAACAAAACTTCAGGAATGGTCAGCTTCAAGGGATACGTGGATTCTAAACCATCCCAAACCCTGGGACGAAGTAACAGAGCGGCTGTATGCCGAGAAGTTCGGCGATGAATTGGAAAAGTGGCTGGACTCCGGATACGGATCATGTGAACTGAAGGATACCGCGATGGCCGAGATTGTAGAGAAGAGTCTTCTCCATTTCCATGGTGAGCGTTACAAGATGGTCGCGTACGCAATCATGCCCAACCATGTGCATGTGCTCTTTCATCCGATGTTGGGATGGGATGCGGGCAGCAGCATTCAGGCGTGGAAAAGTTTTTCCGCGCATGCCATTAACAAAGCACTGGCTCGCAAAGGACCTCTTTGGCAACAAGAAAGTTGGGATCGTCTGATTCGAAATGAACTTCATTTCGAAAGGGTTATCAGCTATATTCTTGAAAAAAATCATGGTAAACGTTTTCTGGGCGCATAGGCGTCCTGTACAATGGGTCTAAGCTGGGCGTATAGGCGTCTCGCCTGTACAATGGCGGCAAGCTGGGCGCATAGGCGTCTCGCCTGTGCATGGCGGCAAGAAAGCCGCCATCCATAAAGTGAAGCAATGTGTACAGGCGGGGACGCCTATACGCCCAGAGGAGAATGTACAGGCGGGGACGCCTATACGCCCAGGGGAAGTACAGGCGGGGACGCCTATACGCCCAGGATTCGCCCCTGCCGCGATATCGATCACACTCGACAGCAACCTTAAAAACAGGTATATTTACATTGTGATCCGACATTATTTTAAACAAAGCACATGAAAATTGTCATTAAACATAATCAGCAACCCGCACCACCGCCGGTCCCGGAAAAGAAGTTCATTTTCCGGAAGGCAGGTGAAGCATATAATGGTCCTGCAAAGCCTACACAGAATCAGCCGGCTGCAGGCAGCAAAAAACCGGCAGACCATGTGATGCGACTGCTGCGCTTCTCGTGTGAAGTTACGGAATGGGCTCGGGAACAGCATCGCGCTGGAAAGCGCATTGGATTTGTACCCACCATGGGGTTTCTGCATGCGGGGCATCTGTCGCTAGTGGAAGAGGCGAGGAAGCAGTCCGACGTGGTCTGTCTGAGTATCTTTGTGAATCCTACGCAGTTTGGTCCAAACGAAGATTTGGAGAAATATCCACGCGACGAAGAGAATGATTTGCGGCTTTGTCGCGAAGAAGGCGTCGATATGGTCTTTCTTCCACGTCCAGATGGGATGTATGCTCCGGACGCTAGCGTTTTTGTGGACGAAGAAAAGTTGCAGCGAGGACTCTGTGGTTCGCGCCGCCCCGGTCATTTTCGCGGGGTCTGCACTGTGGTCGCCAAGCTCTTTAACATTGTGCAGCCAGATGTGGCCGTCTTTGGGCAGAAGGACTTCCAGCAGGTGGCGGTCATTCGGCGCATGGTGCGCGATTTGAATTTCCCCATTGATATTGTCATGGCACCCACGATGCGCGAAGCTGACGGCATGGCTATGAGTTCTCGCAATGTCTATCTCTCGCCAACGGAGCGCGAAAACGCCTTAGGCGTGAGTCGCGCGCTCAAGAGTTTAGGCAGTGTAGGCGCTGGACATCCCGCGGCAGAACCGATGCGCGAACAGATGCGAGCTGTTCTGGAGCAGTATGGTCTGCGCGAAGACTATGTTGCGATTGTGGATGCCGATACGCTGGAACCCGTCTCGCATGTCGAAGCGGGTAATGTCGCGCTCATTGCCGCTTACTGCGGCAAGACGCGGTTGATTGATAACAGGATTTTATGAATAACAAACTTCAATCATTGCTGTATTCGTATGGCCGCGTGGCCATCGGATTTTCGGGCGGCGTGGACAGCACGTTTCTGCTCTGGAGCGCGCTTCAGGCACTCGGCAGTGACAAAGTCCTGGCTGTGATTGCCGATACGCCCACGTTGCCACGTTTTGAATTCGCGTCTGCGCTTCAATGTGCTACGCAATTGGGAGCACGTGTTGTCGTCGTTACGCCTAACGAACTGGATGACCCAGCCTACGTGGCAAATCCGCCTGATCGCTGTTATCTCTGTAAGCGGCGCATCTTTGGTATGATCAAAGAGACTGCCGCTGCCCAAGGTTTTGAGATTGTTCTGGATGGTGCGAATGTCGATGATGCGGACGACTACCGTCCTGGACAACGTGCCGCGAAGGAACTGGGTGTGAAAAGTCCACTTGCCGAAGCCGGCCTGACGAAGGCGGAGATTCGCGCCATTTCTGCACAGGCTGGACTCCCGACGGCTCAGCTCCCGTCCAATGCGTGTCTTGCCACCCGCATTCCATCAGGGACGCCGATTACACGCGAGCGCCTCGGCTGCATTGAACGCGCGGAAGGTGCGCTCCACGGCTTGGGCTTTAGACATTGTCGCGTACGTCATCATGGTGAGGTTGCGCGCATCGAACTGCCGTTGTGCGATATTGAAGCTGCTTTACAAAAGCGCCTTCCCATTACGAAGGCCGTCAAAGCGGTTGGCTATCGTTTTGTAACCCTTGACCTCGAGGGTTACAAAATGGGCAGCATGAGGGTGTGATTCATTTTAGTTGAAATGAATCACACCAGGTAGCAAGGTAGGAGGGAGGAGAGAAGAGGCAACAGTGAATAGCTAAGAACAATTTTTCAACCCAGGATGTTACAACTCCTCCCTCCTACTTCCTCTCTCCTCCCTCGGGTGTTGATTCAATAAAGTTGAATCACACCCGCGTGAGCATTCTCTCTTTACAACGTGCGCGGTAAAGCGTACGATGGCAATTCCATGTTAATGCTTCACCTCCATTGGTGCGCTGAGCAATTCTATCTATGGGGAGAACAGGCTTTTCATCCTGTTACTTCTCCTAATTCCGCGTCGCCCTTTGACCCTGGCGTGGCGGCGTTGCGCATGGCATGGAAAGAAGCGTTACAAGAGGCGGTTGTGCCCGAGTGCGACGTTACGCGCCTGGAGCTTCAGTTGCCCACCTTCGTGCCCCGGCCTTCGGTGTCCTGTTTGCCGCTTCCCTCCCAAACTTTTCTCTTGCCTGAGGAACTTCATGACGTTGCCGCCTCGGCCAAGATTCATCTTGCGCCGTGGGGTGTCACAGCACTTAAACTGCCCTGGAAGAGCCTCTTTTCGCTTTTAGGAAAAATTGAAGAACACAAGCTGGCCGAAGGTCTCTTTGCGGCTGAAGATCTTGTCGTGTTTGCCGAACTTTTCCGCTATGCAGGCGCCCTGGTTGCTCGCGGACGTTATCTGCCGGGTCTTCGCGTCTGTGAAGAGCTCGCCCCGCCGAGTTATCATGCGGTCTGGTCGCCCTGCATTGACAGAGAAGAAGATGTGCGTATTCGTGCCATTGCTGTGCGCCTACCGCCTGCGGCCTTCACTGGGGTTGCTTTGTCAACGGCAGAGACGCCTTCGATTCCGGTGATCGAAGCCATCCTGACCGAGTGGGTGGATCGGCTTGTGCGTGTAAGCGTGGTGACCACGCTTTCGTTGGCGCATGCAATACGCGGACGTTTTTACAGTGCACATGATGCCTGGTTTGCGGCGCTGCGCGGAGATTCGCGTGCGATTCGGTGGGATAACGAAAATGAGCTTCGTGTGCTGGCCGACCACATTCGCGCGTGGCGTCATCCTGTGGAGGGGGCTTGTCATCGTGATGTTCGTCCGGTTTTTACGCTCCACACGCCCACGGCTGCCGAACCCAACTGGCTCCTGGAAATAGGGGTGGCTTCCGACCTCGGGCCTCCGACCTCCGACCTCCGACCTCAGATTTCCGAAGCCGCCTTACTTGCGCTCGGGCAAGCAGCGATGCTCTTTCCTCCGCTGGGCAAAGCCGAGTGGAGCGAGGGTCTTCACGCTTCGGCGTTGAGCACGGTCGAGGCGTATCTCTTTTTAACCTCCGCACACGCCTTGTTATGTTCGGCAGGGTATGATGTGGTGCTTCCTCCTGCGTGGAAGCCTGGAGCGGATTCCGGCTTCGCCCTTTCCGTTGATGTCGCACCGCATCGCGGGGAGAAAGATGTTCCCATCCAGGCACACGTTGAAGCGACGCTTGCTCCAGATGGCTATGCTCCTGCTGCCCGCGTGGACATTCGTCATACCGTAACCTTTAACGGCGAAGCGGTATCGCAGGAAGAGCTGGCGCATCTGCTGGAAGCAGAGGCACCGCTGGTCTGCTTCCGGGGATCGTGGATGGTGGTGGACACGAAACAGATTCAACAGGCGATGCGCCTTGGCAAACAGGATGCCCGGGACGAAGAGCTTGTTGTGCAGGCCGTGCAACTTGCGCTGGGCACACAGACCAAGCGACATGGGTTGCCGATTGCCGAGGTGCGCGGTCATGGCTGGGTGGAGACGCTCTTCAATCGTCTCTCGGGCGATGAACATCGTTTCGGCGTGCTGGATCCGCCACAGGGATTTTGCGGCGAGTTGCGGCCCTATCAGCAGCGCGGCTTCAGTTGGCTGGTTTACTTGCGGTCGTGCGGGTTTGGCGGCTGTTTGGCAGATGACATGGGTCTTGGAAAGACGATTCAGGCGCTTGCCTTCTTGATATACGAAAAAGAGCGGGGCGAGAAGCGACCAGCCTTGGTCGCAGGGCCGATGTCCGTGCTGGGGAACTGGATGCGCGAAGCGCAGCGGTTCACCCCTGGACTCCGCTGTCATGTGCATCACGGGGCCAGTCGCTGGCATGGAAAATCCTTAATACGCGAGATGGCGCAGTTTGATGTGGTCTTTACGAGTTATCACTTGATCTATCGCGATTATGCGGATTTACGACAGGTCGCCTGGTCTGGCATTCTCCTCGACGAGGCGCAAAATATTAAGAATCCTGAAACACGCCAATCTCAGGCGGCGCGGGGTCTGAAGGCCGATTACCGGATTGCCCTCACGGGCACGCCCATGGAGAACCATGTCGGCGATTTGTGGTCGGTGATGGACTTTCTGAATCCCGATATGCTGGGTAAGCGAACCGCTTTTCGCGAAGCCTTTTTCCGTCCGATCCAGACGGGTAGCGATCCTGGGGCGCGTATCCGTCTCAAGCGGATGACGGCGCCCTTTATCTTGCGCCGCCTTAAGACGGACAAGCATATCATTTCCGACTTGCCTGAGAAGATTGAGGCCAAGGTCTATTGTCCGATGACAAAGGAACAGGTCAGACTCTATCAGGACGAACTCAGCTCTTTCCATCGGTCACTCGAAGATGCCGAAGGCATTGGCCGCCGCGGACTGATTCTTGCAACCCTCACCCGCCTCAAGCAAATTTGCAACCATCCGGAGCATTATCTAGGTGGACAAAAGAGAGCTGAATTAAATGAGGCAGGTGATTTTCCCCGCATAACGACAAAAGGACGCAAGAACGCACGGACAAAAGAGCCAACGATTCCCAATGAGGAAGCACTTCGAAAGTTTGCCGCCGCTTCTGGCAAGTTTACGCGTCTCACGGAACAGCTCGAAGAGGTCTTTGCAAACAACGAATGCGCGCTGATCTTCACGCAATATGCGGAAATGGGACATCTCCTGGTGAAGCATCTTTGCGAGCGCTTCGGACGCGATATGCCGTATCTGCATGGCGGTGTGTCGCGGGCGATGCGCGAGCAGATGGTTGAGACCTTCCAAGCGACACAGGTGCCGCAAGCCTTTGTGCTGTCGTTGAAAGCGGGCGGCTTGGGATTAAATCTAACGCGTGCCACTCATGTCTTCCATTATGACCGCTGGTGGAATCCAGCGGTCGAAAATCAGGCCACGGATCGCGCCTTCCGTATCGGACAGACGCAGCGCGTGCTGGTCCATAAGTTTATTTGCAACGGCACGCTCGAAGATCGTATCGATGCGATGATCGAAAGCAAGTCCGCGCTGGCAACGGAGATCATCGGCCACGGTGAACACGCGTTGACCGAACTGTCCGACGAAATGCTCGGCTCCTTGCTGAAGCTTGAGGCGGACGAGGCAGAGTAGGGGGAAGAATATCCAATATTCAACACGGAATATCCAATATCCAAGGGGGAAGCCGCGTTTCCGATGGTTATTGGATATTCCGTGTTGGATATTGGCTATTCATTGAGGAAACGGCCCCCTGAACCCTTTTTTTAGAAAAAAGCGTGTTTGCGCTTGAACCCCCCCCTTTTTTTGGCTAAACTAACCCCCCTTATTCAAATAAGGTTTGCGGAGAGGTGGCCGAGTGGCTGAAGGCAGTGGTTTGCTAAACCGCCGTATCGTCTAAACCCGGTACCGGGGGTTCGAATCCCCCCCTCTCCGCCATTTTTTAAGTGGCAAGTGAAAAGCTACAAGCTAAAAATAGTTTGTGGCTTTTTTATTTTCACAAGGGGGGCCTTGGTGAATATCCAATATCCAACACGGAATGATCAATAATCATCGGAGACGTGGCCTTCCCCTTGGATATTGGATATTCCGTGTTGAATATTGGCTATTGAACCCTCCCCCTTTCCGCCAGTGTGTTGATTTGCTGTGTGTACAGGCGGGACGCCTATACGCCCAGGTTTTGCAATGAATCCCAACGCGCAATATGCATTGCTCCAAAAATATGCTTTCAATTGTCCTCCACCTTATTCATAATAAAACACCTTTATGCAACAATATCCGCGTCCAGGAGATTTTCTGTTAAAGTGGGCTGGTGATCGGGTTGAGATCGCGCTGAACCTCACAAATGCCCGTAAAGGACGTGCTGTCTTTCGCACCAACATCGGACGCGCCTCCATTCGTCGTCAGGAGATTATTGCGCATACCGAATCCGGCGAAGCTCCGCTTGCGCATGACTGGCATGACATTCCGATGCGCGAAACAGAACCCGGTCACTTTTATGTCCGCATTCCGTTGACGGAAGTGGGCGTCTTTTCTGGCAAAGCCTGTTTTTTTGAGCACGGCAAGAGCGTCCCGCAATGGCCTGAAGGCGATAATCTCCGTATTAAAGTTGAGCCGGCGCATACGGCTGCAGCCAACACGATGTATACCGCTTTTGTGCGGCAGTTTGGCGAAGCACTCCAGACGAATCCCAGTCGTGCAGAAACATATGACCTTGAAAACGCTCTTGATGCGCGCGGGTATACGGTGATCCCGCCGTCAGGCACTTTTCGTGGCTTGATGCGTCAGCTCGATCACATCATGGTTGCGATGCGTTTCCGCATCGTGCAGGTGCTTCCGATTTTTCCGACCCCCACGACGTATGCCCGCATGGGACGTTACGGCTCGCCCTTTGCCGCGCTTGATTTTCTCTCTGTTGATCCTGCACTTGCGGAGTTCGACACGCATGCCTCGCCGTTGGAACAATTCAAGGAGCTGGTGGACGCGGTGCACAGTCGCGCTGGGTATCTCTATCTCGATTTGCCTGCGAACCACACGGGCTGGGCAGCCACGCTCCAGACACATCATCCGGACTGGTATCATCGCAAGCCGGACGGCGAGTTTGTTTCGCCGGGCGCGTGGGGCGTGACGTGGGCGGATCTCGTGGAGCTTGATTATACGGATGCGCAGTTGCGTGCCTACATGGCGAATGTCTTTCTCTTCTGGTGTCGGCAAGGCGTCGATGGCTTTCGGTGTGATGCGGGATACATGATCCCAGTTGAGACCTGGACGTATATCGTTGCGCGCGTCCGAGAGGAATATCCCAATAGCGTCTTTCTGCTCGAAGGGTTGGGGGGGAGTCTGGAGGCCACGGAAAAGCTCCTCTCCGAGGCCAACCTCGACTGGGCCTATTCCGAACTTTTCCAGACCGATGGTCGAGAAGCGCTTGAGTGGTATCTGCCACAGGCGATTGCGCGCGCTGAGAAATGCGGGTCGCTGATTCATTTTGCAGAGACGCATGACAACATGCGCCTTGCCGCGCGCGGCGGACCGATTTTTGCGCGCATGCGCACCGCACTCTCCGCTTTGCTTTCACATCAAGGTGCCTTCGGTATCGCCAATGGCGTGGAATGGTTCGCGACAGAGAAGATTGATGTCCATAGCGCCGCCGCGCTGAACTGGTCGGCCGAACATCATCAGATTGAAGAGATTTTTCGTCTCACGACGTTGCTCTCTCTTCATCCCGCTTTTGGCCCGACATCGCGCTTGCGCCTGATTCAGCAGGGAGCCGGCGCTTTTATTGCAGTCCTGCGCGAGATCGATCCGAAGCAGGGCGCCTCGCTCCTCGTGCTTGTGAATTTCGATTGCCATCATCATATGACGGCACATTGGGACAAGGGGGCTTTTCACCTGGGAAGCGCCTGGGATGTGCTGACCGGCGAAACGCATCTCTTGCATACCGCATCCCTGGTGTTACGCCCGGGACAGGCTGTCTGCTTGACGCATGATGCAGGTGATCTTGAACATGTGAATACCGCGATGGCCGATCCATCGGTGAGTGAACCGCTTGCTCTGGCGATGCGCCGGCGCAATCTCATGGCGGTAAAGGTTTGCCTCGCCTTGACGGAGTCTTCTGCGGAAGCTCTTGCTCAGGAGATCGACCCCGACGAACAGGGTATCGCGATGACGGCGAATCCCGTCCAATTCTGCTCTTCCACGAAACACGGTATGCCGCGATGTGCCTCGTGGACATGGCCGGAAGACACGCGCCGTCATGTGATGATCCCGCAAGGCCAGTTGCTTCTTGTGCGCGCACCTTATGCGTTTTCTGCGACATTAAAAGAGGGAGAACGGACGGTCTGCATGGAAACCGCCGTGCAGATGGATGACGGGCGCTGGGGTGCATTCCTTTTGGTCCCTCCCTATACAGGAGAGGGTGCCTCAACGCAACGTCGTACGCTACACACCGCAGTTTATACGCCCAAAGGCATTCAGCGTGATCGCTCAACGGTACTGATTTTGCCCCCGGGGGATCACGCGAGCATGATCACGCGCCTGACAGGCCGTCAGGTTCGCGATATGGATGGCGTCTACGCAGTCCTCTCCAATGGATCCGGCGCCATGGCGCAGGTGCGCATGGCTTGGGGCGACATCCGCAGCCAATATGACTGCCTGCTTGCGGTGAATCCCCATCCGAACGTGCCGGTGGACAAGATGATTTTCTGGACACGCTGCCGGGCATGGCTGAACTATCGTGGCTACTCGCAGGAGATTAATAAGACCTGCCTGACCCATTTTGATGCCGATCCAGCGGGACGCTTTGCTGAATGGTTTTTCACGGTGCCGTGCGGTATGGGACAGTGGGTACCCATCTCCTTCCGTCTTGAAATGGAGAAGCATGCAAACCGCGTGAACTTGGTCATTATGCGCCATGTTCATGGAGAAGCGCTAAAGGCTCAGGATGACATTTCCATCATTTTGCGTCCAGACATGGAGTGGCGGAGTTTTCATCAGACCACGAAGGCGTTTAATGGGGTAGAGACAACATGGCCGGGCGCGATGCAGGCGAATGCAAAAGGCTTTACCTTCTCACCCGCTGAACGGGTCTCGCTCGCCATGAATGTCTCTCGCGGTCATTTTTTGGCGGGGCATGAATGGCTCTATGGAGTTCCACATCCAGAAGAGCAAGCGCGCGGACTGGATGCGGCCGGCGATCTCTTCAGTCCGGGCTGGTTTGAACTGCCGCTCAAAGGTGGCGAAGTTTCCACGGTTGCCGCCTGGAGTAACGATGCCTGGACACAGGCCTCTCTCCATGCCCCGTCGCATGGCGCAGCGGAAAAGCCCGCGACGAGTCGGCACTTGCCACTGGCGGAGGGTGTTGCCGATGCGCTGGCGCTTTATGTGGTCAAACGGGACACGTTGAGTACCGTCATTGCGGGTTATCCGTGGTTTCTGGACTGGGGACGCGATACCTTGATTGCATTGCGCGGTTTGATTGCCGCAGGTAATCATGACGTTGCGATAAATATTTTGAAGGAGTTTGCCCGTTTTGAAAAGAACGGGACCCTCCCGAACATGATTCGCGGCGAAGACGATGGCAATCGCGAGACCTCCGATGCACCGCTGTGGCTGTGCGTGGCCGCTGGCGAGTTGATGACCGCCTTGGGCGATGATGAGCGCGTGTTAAATCTGAACTGCGGGTCGCGGTCTTTGAGTGACGTCTTGCTGTCTATCGTATCGCATTATCGCGATGGCACATCCAATGGCATCCGTATGGATACGGATAGCGCATTAATTTACAGCCCACCGCATTACACCTGGATGGACACGAATTATCCAGCGGCGACGCCGCGAGAAGGGTATCCGGTTGATATTCAGGCCTTGTGGATTGCCGCCTTGCGTCTTGTTGCTCATAAGATCGACCTCTCTTGGATCACACTTGCGGAGCGAGCGACGGATTCTTTGCGCCGCTATTTTGTCACGCCCGAGGGGTGGCTGGCAGACTGTTTACGCGCAACGTCTGGCGTGACCGCAAAAGAGGCCGAGCAGGAAGATGCGCTCCGGCCGAATCAGTTGCTGGCGGTGACGCTCGACGCATTGCACGATCGCATGATGGAACGGGCCATTGTGCGCGCCTGTGAATGTTTGTTAGTACCGGGTGCGATTCGGAGCCTGGCGGATCGTCCCGTCAAGACGGATATGTCTGTCTTGCGTGACGGCGTAGTGCTGAATGACCCGCATCGTCCGTATAAGGGTCGTTACGAAGGAGACGAGGATACCCGCCGCAAACCAGCATATCACAACGGCACGGCTTGGACATGGCCCTTCCCGCAGTATGTTGAAGCCCTCTACACCGTGTATGGCGAAGAGGCACGGGATATGGGACTCTCCTTGCTGAGCTCCTCGGTTGAATTAATTAATGGAGGTTGTTTCTGCCATACGCCTGAAATTTGCGACGGCGATGCGCCACATCTGGCGCGTGGCTGTGGTGCGCAAGCCTGGGGTATGTCTGAGCTCCTGCGCGTCTGGAAGAAGCTATTGCCATGAAAAAATACATTCGTTTTGACAGCGTGGGTGGGGCGAGCGGGGATATGATACTCTCGGCATTGGCCGCGATGGGTGCGGACCTGCACGCGATTGAGAAGACCTTGAATGCCTTTTTCCCTGAACCTATTCATCTGCAGTGCGAAGCAGCATCCGCCTCAGGCTTGAATGGTGTGAGGGTCAGGGTAGAAGTGAAAAGTGAATCCACCTTCGCTGAAGCTACGGCGGACAAGCAGTTAAAAGTTAAAAGTGGAGAGTGGCTGGATGCGCATCATCATGCGGAGCATCATCATCGCGGGTTGAAGGAGATTGAGTCGATGCTGACAACGTCGCCGCTTTCTGAGGTGACGCGGATGCGGGCGATTGCGGTTTTTAGAGCTTTGGCTGAGGCCGAGGCCAAAATTCATAATAAGACACTCGAGACAGTTCATTTCCATGAAGTGGGTGCCTGGGATTCAATCGCGGATATTGTTGGCGCGTGCCTTGCATTGGAACAGTTAGGAATTTGCGGGATCTCCTGCGGTCCGCTTCCGGCAGGTGTCGGCACAATTTCTTGCGCCCATGGCGAAATGCCTAATCCAGCACCCGCTACGCAAGAGTTACTGGCAGGGATGCGGGTCATCCAGACGGACGAGCCCTTCGAGCTGGTCACGCCGACCGCTGCCGCGCTTTTGAGCGTCTGGACGCGGACCCTGGAGCAGGTGCCCGAGGAGACCGTGATTGAAAAGAACGGCTTTGGATTCGGTCAGCGCACCTTGAACCATCGTCCGAATGTGCTACGCGCTACGCTGATGGCGCCTTCGCCCTCCGCCCTCCGCCCTCTGACCTCCGATCAAGCCCTGCTGGTCCTAGAGGCTAATTTAGATGATTGTAATCCGGAGTGGATTGCTTCGCTGGTGCCGGAGTTGTTAGAGCTGGGCGCTTTGGATGTATGGCAGACACCCATCGTGATGAAAAAAGGGCGTGCAGGAATTTTATTCAGTGTGCTGGCACCGGAAGAACGCGCCGCGTGTTTACGGGAACGGATGTTTAAAGGCACGACCACCTTCGGCATTCGATATTATCCAGTGCAACGCGAAATGTTGGAGCGTCGTTTTGAGCACGTGCAAACGCCCTACGGAGAGGTTCCGGTGAAGCTCGGCATTTACAAAGGCGAGGTCATCACGCGGTCACCCGAGCATGATGCGTGCGAAGCCCTAGCCAAGGCGCATGGTGTGACGGTTCGAATGGTGTGGCCGGGAACAAACTGAGGAGTAACTGCATCGCATCGAATGGCGAAGTTCTGGGCGTATAGGCGTCCCCGCCTGTACAGCGAAGCGTAGTTTATATTGCTGGCGGCTTTCCTTGCCGCCAGAGAACAGGCGGGGACGCCTATTCGCCCAGCAAGGCTTATAACCCCGCCATGCTAATGAAAGTATTCGTAAGTTCTCGATCAAATATGATGCACTACACAATCAACAAAATAAACCCCGCACCCCTTAACGTCATCGATTTTTCTTGTGCCGAGGAGGGGCGGGTTGAGTGTGTTCGGCCTGAATCGAGCACGCATCATCCGGAGACGCGCTTTCAGGTGTTGCACGATGGCGCGGTGCTTTATCTAAAGTTTTGCGTCAAGGATGCGTATGTCCGGTCGGTACAAACCGAATACCAGGGGCCAGTCTATACGGACAGTTGCGTGGAATTTTTTGTTCAGCCCGTCAAGGGCAAGGGCTACTTTAACTTTGAAATCAATGCGGGCGGGACGCTTCTGTTGACCTATATCGAAGACCCGACACGGGTTCCCGGGGGTTTTGCCAAGTTTACACGCGTAGATGTTGCCTGGGGCAAGCAGGTCCAGATTCAAACCTCCTTGCCTCGGGTTGTCGAACCCGAGCGAGCTGAGGACTGGTCATTGCGAGTTCGCATTCCCTTCGCGCTCTTCGAGTATTATACCGGCCTCAAACCGGAAAACGAATGGCGCGGAAACGTCTATAAATGTGGCGACAGCACCTCCCACCCGCACTGGATGGCTTGGTCGCCGGTCTCCGTGCTCAACTTCCACCTCCCCGAATGCTTCGGGTCCCTCTCACTGCGCTAATATTTTGATTGTGGCAGGTGTGGGCAAATGGTAAGATTCATACTGCGTTATAAACGAAAAGTGTGATGAACGATAGTACTGTGCAGTGGAGATTTTAGTATGCCTAAATTTGCTTATGTAGCGGTTGATCCGGCTGGCGTGGAGACACGTGGATCCCTTGAAGCGCCCAATCAAGCGCAAGCCATTGCTAAAATTCGTAGTCAGGGTTTATTCCCAACGGCGATCGGCGCGGCGGGCGGTGATACTTCCGCTTCGACAGGCGGCGCTGGAGCATCGAAGAATCAGGCTCCTGCTGGTGCCAAGAAACCTGCGCCCAAGAAAAAGTCGATGGACATCAATATCAAGTTGCCCAAGTTTTTGCGTGCGCGTGTGAAGCAGAAGGACTTGACGGTGTTGACGCGACAGCTTGCTACGTTGGTGGATGCGGGCTTGCCGTTGTTACGCGGACTGCACGTGTTGGAGCGTCAGACGCCTAATCCGACGTTGCGCGAAGCCTTGACCGGCATGTGCGAGGCCGTGGAAAGCGGAAGCACCTTCTCTGAATCGCTGGAGAGCTATCCGAAGATTTTCAATCACCTCTACATCAACATGGTGAAAGCCGGTGAAGCGGGTGGCGTGCTGGAAGTGGTCTTGAACCGTCTGGCCGAATTTGCAGAAAAGGCCGAAAAAATTAAAAACAAGGTCAAGGGCGCGATGATTTATCCGATCATCGTGTTGCTGGCGGCCTGCGGTATTACGGGCTTCCTGTTGGTCGCGGTGATCCCGAAGTTCAGGGATATTTTTAGAGATCTCTTGGGCGACAAGCCCTTGCCGCCGATTACAGAGTTTGTGATGGGCGCGAGTAACTTCGTGATGAACAACGGTCTTATCGTGCTGGGCGGTATTGCGGGCTTTGTCTTTCTCTTTACGATTTTTAAGAAAACGAAGACCGGCGAGTATGTCGTCGATGTTTGTAAGTTGAAGATGCCGGCCTTTGGTTCCTTGGTGCGACGTACAGCCATTGCGCGTATGACGCGTACGCTGGGCACGTTGCTCTCCTCGGGTGTGCCGGTGTTGCAGGCGCTGGACATTGTGCGGGACACCTCGGGTAACGCCGTGATCTCCCGTGCGATTCAGAGCGTGCATGATGCGGTGAAGGAAGGCGAAAGCATGACCAATCCGCTGGCGCAAAGCAAGGTTTTCCCGCCCATGGTGATTTCCATGGTGGAAGTGGGTGAAGAGACTGGAGCGTTGGCTGACATGTTGACGCGTGTTGCGGATACCTATGACGACGAAGTGGATAATGCAGTGGCGGGGTTGACCTCCGTCATCGAGCCGATCATGATTATGCTCTTGTCCGTGATCGTCGGAACCATCGTCGTGGCGATGTTCATGCCGATGATTAAGATTATCGAGACGTTGGGTTCTCAAGCGTAAACGGGAGTGAGTGGAACGAACGAAGAAGTAACTTTTGTGGCATCCGAATGACGCGAAAGGCACGAATGAATACAAAACATCGAACGTCCAACGTTGAATTTTCAATAAGGCAATAAGGCAATCACGCAATAAGGCAATTCTTTTGAAGTTATAGGAGGTGCAAGCCATGAACAAGCATAACGGATTTACCTTGATTGAGTTGATGATCGTGATCGCGATCATCGGTATCCTCGTCGGAACGACATTCAAATTAATGCAGGTTGCGGCGGACTCCAAGGCGCGCGCTGTGACCATTGCCCGCATGGAGCGGTTGCAAAATGCGCTCTCGGGTTATTACTCCGCTTACGGTATGTATCCAGCGGTGCCGCTCTATGGCAACCCGGACCCGTCTGGATCGGGTCAGTTTGGAGAGTCAGACGGCAAGTCGATAGCCGGTGGAACTCAAGCGAGCGCACAGGCTGCGGCCTGCGCGCAGCCTGTGGGGTTTGAATATCCGACACCGACGTGGATGGATTCCAAGGTTCCCCTTCTGTTCTATCCAGCCAATGTGATCAGCGTGAATACTGCGGTTGGCAGTTTAAGTCCCACGGAGGACGACTGGAACAAATATAAGGCATTCAAGTTTGGACTCATGTCCTTTCTCTTGCCACGCGTTGAAGTTGTTGGGTATCCTAAAAATAATGGTAAAGCTCCGTTGGTGGATGTTTACCAGAGGGCCCAATGGATGAATAATAACGTTGCAAGTCGGAGCTCAGGCAATTCTAACAAGGATATATTGAGTTTAATGCAGAATCTGGAAAAACAGCGACTGCTTGAAAATGAAGCGTGTCTTCGCTGGTTACCCTGCTTCGAAGGTATTCTGCGTTCCTTTGCGGGAAGCGTCTTGGGTGTTAATATCAATGGTGATGAGGGCGGCGGAAATCGTCTGGCTATTCGTCAAATGCAGGGCGGCCCCGCTGTTGCCTTGGCCTTTACTACGATTACTGACGGCTGGGGGCATGAATTCTTCTACCACTCCGCGCCACCTTATCAAAGCTTTAAAATATGGTCTGCGGGTCCGGACGGGCTGACCTATCCTCCGTGGATCCCCAGTACGGATACCCTGTACATAAAGTTGAAAGCACAGACGTGGACAAAGGATGACATTGTGGGCGGCAAGATGCAGTTGTAGGGGCTTGATACATCAAGCCCGCATGGAAAGGCATTTAATGAAGAAGAGATTGCAGAGAGGCTTCACCCTTGTTGAAATGCTGGTGGTGATGGGGATTGTGGGTGTACTGATCGCCATGCTGACGGGTGCGTTCAAGTATGTACAAAATACTGCCTGGCAGTCGCGGTCTCAGGAGTTGGTCTCAAACGTAGCGACTGCCTTGTCGATTTACATTCAACGCGAAGGTACATGGCCGGACGAAGTGCTGAATAGCGGTGGCGTTGTGAACAACGAGGTATGTAAGGTATTGAAACAAGCGAAACTGCTCGACGTGTCCACGGTCAATATCACCGCGGCTGGGATTGTAACCATCAATCAGAACAGTCCGGAACGTTTCGGCTTATTCTCGCCCTGGGGGCAGCGCATGATTCGGGGCATTCCTAAGACGACCGCCTCATTAGGCTCCTTGCCGTCGGCTGACCTGTTGAAGCATATCTTGCAGTTTCGCGTTGACATCAATTTAGACGGTAAGATTGACAGCAGTGATTCACAGCTGGGAGCCATTCCAGGTGTCGGCAGCGTTATCCGCGCATCAGCCATTGTCTGGTCATGCGGTCCTAATGGCAAGGCCGATGGAAGTACAGGCGCCAAGAAGGCAAGCGAGAATCGGCAGAGCTGGGTGGGTGGCGGAAAATAATGTTTTTTAATCTCTTCATTGCGACCACTGCGTGGTCGCAATAAGGAAGGAGCACATGAGAAAAGGCTTTACCTTGGTAGAGTTGATGCTGGTGATGGCGGTGATGGCGATTATCGCGACATTGGCGACGGGTGCTGCGATGAAGTCTATTAAGCAAGCCAAAGAGAAGCGGATCGACTCCACGTGCGTGGCTTTGAAGATGGCGCTGGTCAATTATCGGGCGGCCGAGCAATGCTGGCCGTTGGCCTTGGATCCGCTGGGCACGAGCACCACGGTCATCTTCCATGAGGACAATGCGAAGGTCTTCGGCCCTTTGCTCGTTGACCGTACAAAGGTCTACCTTGACTCTTCTGCATTGTTTACGAAGGTTCCTGGACTGGGCGTTCTTCCCTTGCGCGTAGCCATGAGTAAATTCTCAGGGAAGTCCGATTTCCCCATTGGCTATCCAGATCCTTCAGATGGAAATATCTTCAAGTATTTTAAGGTGACGTTCAATCTGTCGTTGGATACGGTCAGTGTGGGCCGTAGTGATTAATGAGAATTGCCTTATTTTAAAGCGCGAGAGTGGAAAGAGAATGGAAAACGTGAAAACGATGAAAAAAAAGAACAAGCGCGGGTTTTCGCTCATGGAATTGCTGGCCGTGATGGCCATCATGGGTATTCTGGCCACCATGGCCATCACGGGCTATTTTTCGGCAGTACGCGGGATGGCGCGTCGCCGTGCGGTCTCCAATCTCATGGCTTCACTGTCTCAGGCGCGGCAACGCGCCTGCATTGACGGCACACGGACAGCGTTGATCTGTTATAATGTCAAAAGTGAAGCCAATTCGTCTGAGCTCAAGACGGTTTCCCCGACGTATGTGGTGTGCAAGGCACTGGGGCGGGTCACCAGTATTGCAAATGGTAAGATCGGCGATGAATTTACGCCACTGGATAAAATTTTTGGAACCGGCACTTCCGCCTTTTCGTTTGGTTCACGTCGGTTGTATAATTTATCACGCACGGGCTGGACAGACGTGGGCGTGACGGTGGCACCGGGAACCTATAGCGACGAGGTGATAGCGGGGCTCTCGGGTGAAAACTTCCAGATGCCAGAATTGTTGTGGTGCTTCACAAAGGCTCCGGGAGGCGTGGATAATGCGGGATGGCAAATTGGCGATTTATATGGCATCGACGTGTCTCCGCCCGGAGTTTTCCCGAAGAATGTCTTCTTCCGCGAACTCGGGGCGGATGATAAATCCCAGATTAATGTGATGTTCTATCCGGATGGCCGCGCAAAGACAGCGAGCATTTCAATTATGGCTCAAGATGGAAAGATGATCGCAACGATTGCCGTGGATGCCACGGGCAATGTCACGGGTGGAAAGACTATTAATTTGGACTAGGCAGGGCAGGCACAGTGTCTGCCCTCCTATCAGGAGTGTGAATATGAAACGTTCAGGCTTTTCGCTGATTGAAGTGAACATGGCGGTCTTTGTACTGGCCATAGGCGTGCTGAGTATGGCGGCGCTCTATCCGCTCGGCTTGCGCGAGAGCATCCAGAGTCAGGCGGATTTGAAGCAATCCATGTTTGCCGATTATATCCTGAATGTCGCTGTTTCAGCGGCCAGTAGTACGAATGTGACCTGGAGCGAGTGGAACTCCTGGGCCAACACCTATAATATGGCGGGCGCTGCCGCCGGAACAGAAAAGAACATAGGCGACAGCATCCCCCCCTTTGTCTTGACGGCTTTGCAGACCGCCGTGAACAACTATAATGGCAACCAGCTTTCCGGATTCCAGCATACGCGAAATCAGACATTTGCGATGTATTGCGTGATGGCGCAAGGGCCGTCCGCCCGCATCATGGGCATTATGGTGCGCTCCTTGGATATGGATACGTCCAAAATGACGTCGACTGAGCGAATTAAACGCCTGGAAGGGCAGCCCTCGTATTATGCCGAAGCGCGTTTTCAAGGAATTCCGTAGGGGCGACCGATCGGTCGCCCGTACAACAGGAGCAATGAATATGAAGCGTAATAGAAGCGGTTTCTCAATGATCGAAGTCTTGGTAGCTTCGACCATCATGATGATGATGGTCATGATGCTGGGTATGCTGTTCCAGCAGACTAGTTTTGCGTGGCGCACGGGTAAGCAACGCGCGGACACCTATCAGCAAGTGCGCGCACTTTTCGGTTCAATGCAGCGCGACGCCAGCGCCGCGATTGACCAGGGTTCTCTGCCGCAGACTCTCTTTTTGGGCAACAGGAAAATGCCGAAAGTGGAAGATCAGAACTTCAATGGTTCGACACTTTCTTTCTACACGTTAACGGGTACGGGATTTGATAATGACGACGATGCGCGCAGCGGGCAGGCACCGCGGCGGGCGATTACGTTGGTAAAATACAGCGGTAACGGCCAACGATCGGTGACTACATTTTTGGCGGTGGGCACCGGTGGTTTTAGCATAGGGACGCCTCAGGATGGCGCCATTGTCAACCCCAACTTGAATGGTGCGCAAGTGCAGTTAACGGGAATTAAAGCGTATGATGAAAAGGGTAATAGTGCGTCAGGAACTAAGTTTCCCGCGTACGTGACCGTCAGTGCGGGAGTTAATTCAGAAGGGGTACGGAGCTTTGATGTCGGCGCTGGTTCTGGCGGCCCTGACAGAACTTTGGGCAAATCAGCGGAGGATATTCGTAGCCGGGATGACATCAAGACGTGGGTGGAGTAAGGAGAATTGCGTTATTACGCGAAGCGAATACGCTTGTTCCTTATTGCGTTATTTTACAAAGGTTTTTAATCTCATCATTGCGACCACTATGTCCACCGTAGCCGTATCCGCGAAGGTGGATGGGTGGTCGCAATAAAGGAGTAGGGATGAAGCACATGAACAGAGGTTTTACCCTCGTTGAGATGCTGGTGGTCATTGGCATGTTGGGCCTCTTGATGGCAACTGCCGCGACCGGCGTAGCGCGGGCAAAGGGTCAGGCGAAAGTGACCAAGGCAAACGCCGAGGTTCGTCAGTTGATCGGCGCTTGGCTCGCGTATGAGGCTGCGTATGACGGCTGGCCAACAGATCTGCCGGCAGGCGGTGGCGAGATTGAAGCGACGCAATCGACCCTAAAAGAGTTGTTGGGAGAAGGCCAAAACAAGGTTGTGTTTTTGAATGCTCAGATGGTGAATGGCGCCTTTCGCGACCCGTGGGGTATGCCCTACAAAATCCGTTTTTCCGCGCGTCCGCAGCAGGACTTGAAAGACCAGTTTTCAGCAGCAATCACCTTCCCGAATCGCAACAGGCTTCCGCAGTAGTTGCAACGCGGACCTGATTGACAAGATTGACCCTATTGAAGTTATGGCATTTGTCAACAGGGTCAATGAGGTCAATAAGGTCAGTCAGGTCAACAAGGTCATTTGAAAGGCAAGGTAAAAGAACATGAATTTCTTTATTAAGACAGAAGAAAAAGGATCCGCCCTGTTGGTGGTGTTGGGGTTCCTGACCTTTATGATCATTAGTGCCGTGTCGTTTTGCATCTACATGCGTGTCGAACGCCAGGCTTCCTCGAATTATCGTCATTCGATTACGGCCCGTCATCTACTGGAATCCTCCCTGTTTCGAGCCATGGACGAAGTGGACGCGGACTTGCGTGGCGCGCGTTATACGTATCCCGGGGAGATTCCTATCACTCCTGATGACCTTCCGACCAAGTTTCCGAGGCACTGGACGAACGGTCGTATCTTCGCCTCCAGGTCTAATACGCCGGAGCAGGAGCAGGCGCGTGTGTTGTCGCTGGAAGCACTTAGTTTCTTTCCCGCATCCCTTGTCAATAATGCACGTGTTGTCTCTGCAGGTTCCGTGGAGTGGCGCCGGATGAGTATGCCGATCGAGAGCTCGGTGGACATTGCGAATAATACTGGGCGGAGTTCCGATAATAAGAGTTATGTGGGACGTTATGCCTATATGTGCGTGAACCTCTCGGATATGTTCAATATAAACAGTTGCTCGTCCGGCGGGCGAAGCCTATCAAATCTGGTTAGTGTGGCGAATCTTTTTGAGCCACCCAAGGATGTCCTATTTAGTATTCAAGCGAGCAATGACGTTCATTATGCGACGATGCAGGATTTTTATGCCTGCATGGCTGCGGCTAACCAGAATTTCTTTGGAGGTCCATCAGACAGTCCATACATTCAGTTTTTAAAAGATGGAAGAAATGCGGGCTTTAATGATTCATATAATCATCTGCTGGTGACGGATGGTTTTGCCAAGGCACCGCCGGCCCGCAGTACAGCGTGCAATGTGACGCTCAATCCGCCTTATATGAGGGGTTCAACATCGATCAACCCTGTTTTTTATAAGAAAATCATGGAGATGTTTCCAGAGGAACAAGGGAACTTCAATAGACAACAGAAAATTTTTGAAACGACGCTGGTCGACTATCTCTCGCCTGACAGTGTCGGCGTTAGCCGTCTTGACGCGCCCTCCTCCAAATTGGCTCCCATGATTTGTCAGGTTAGACTTGTTGATATTATGGTCCCGACTATTACTACTACTTCCGAGACACAAGGTACTCCGCCAAAGGAAACCCTTACCTACAACTTAAATGTGATTTCAGATCCTAATGCTTTATTATTAGGGCTTCAGGTTCGGGTCTGCTTCCCCTTCAAGAATGTGAGAGACCGTATCAACCCCTATACCTTGAACGTCGAGGGGTTTATCCGTGTTGACAAGGAGGCGCGGGAGCCCAATTTAACCTGCCGGATTGCACAGCTGCCTGCTCCTGTTGATATTCCATTTACAGGGACTGCGCCCATCAATCCGCCTGTCAGCGATGGTGTTGGCGATGCTCAGGTTGTCCAAGGTAAATGTTATCAGTGGATTCGGCCGATTATCAACATCCCCACAACGCCGATCAAAATGGCAGACAGTGAGGGGAAGATGTTTAACGGTTTTGACCTCACTAAAAAGATCAATGTGGCGCTGGTGTTGACATCAATCAAGGTTCAGAGAGGGGCAGTCATTTATGATTCGGTTCCCGAATCTCCTTTGCCAGAAGAAACTATTCCGAAGTCGAAACTCTATTTTCAGACAAAAGAGGTGGATATCACCGCTGTGGGTAAGATCGATTACCTCTGGGACAGCCTTGAATGCCCTGATCCGCGCTTTAACCACTATGTGATCAACTGGTTGAACAACTCCGCCGAGTCTGACAAGAATGATGATGTGATGCATAAGATTACTAAGGATTTGCTGGGCAAGGATGGACGCGACGCGGACATTTTCCTGTCCTCTTCTGGGGCTGAGAAACTTCAGTCCATCGGTGAACTCGGCTTCCTGATCCGTCCCTACAATTTTGATCCGAGTAAGGCTACGGCATCGCTCAATTTTCGTGACAAAAAAGGGATAGACCCGAAAGTTGATGACAGCGATGCCTTCTTCCGCACGATACGCCTCTATGATCATGGGGACAAGCTACAGGATAAAGTCTATGACAACTTTTATATGGCATTGGATACGGAAGGCAATTTGCCTCTCAATGCGAATGTGCGCGTCAATCCGTTGACGACTATCGGACCGATCATCGAATGCGCAATTGATCGTATCCCGTACAATTTTAATATCGCCAATGGCGGAAGTACCCTGCCCAAACAAAACTTTACTGAGGGAACACTGAAGACGGGATGGACTGACTTTGCAGGGAAATGGGCTAACATTTTTACCAACCAAGTCCGGGTTGTCGGATTGAATACGACGTTCCAAAGAACATCCGCTGATTTTTATGGTACGGCTGCGTGTATGGGGTGGTATTCAAGCGAAAAAGAGGCACGCCAAACAATTTTCACAGGCGGGTTTGTTGCCCAAGCGCCTGTGTATGAGATCGACCGCAAGATGATGTTTGCTTTCTCCTTGGATTCGATGTCGGACCGTCAACAGTTGTTTCTCTATGTCTTCCAGGCTGAAGCGGTTGCCCCCATCTCTTTTGCCGATATGCGTTCGCTCGCAGGCGGGCGCGCCGTTGCGGTGGTCTGGCGTGATCCCTATCCTAAAGGGTCCACGCCTGATAATAATCCCGGTGGTCTGGCTGGTTCCTGGTATGACAATTCGGCAGTAAGAGGCACGAAGGGTTACCACGAACAAAAGATCCTCTTCTTCAAGCAGCTCGATAATTAAAGGGCTCGCGGGAGAAATCGGGAGAGGCCGAACGAAATCGTAAGAATTCGTGGGCAGTCGGAAGCAGTCGCATGAGGTCGTAAGAGTCCGAAAGAAATCGGAAGCAGTCGGAATAGGTCGGGAAAGAAACCAGGGTCGGTTTCTCTCGATATCGTCCGACTTCTCACGACTTCTTTTGTAATAATAAAAAAGAAAGGGTCGTATGAATATCTTTGGTAAGTCCTCCGGCTACCGCTGGATGGATGTCTATATCTTGGCTAACATCGTCGAACTGGGGACCGATCGCTTTTGCGATGACTTCCTAAATTTCAAGAACGATCCGGGTGGTAGGACCTTTGGCCAGATGAACCACGCGGCCCGGTCGGGATGTCGTAACCTCGCCGAGGGATCGGAACGCCTGACAACCTCTTCCGCTTCTGGAATCGACCTGATCAATGTGGCATTAGCGAGTCTCTGCGAGTTAAGAGACGATTACAACAAATGGCTCATGAAGAATGGGCAGGCACCTTGGGCCATGGCCGATGAAGAGGCCCAGAAAATTCTGAGCACGCGACTGGACCCCGCCGAGTACGGGAATGATGTCAACCACGGGTGTGGTCTTCATATTTTGAAACAGCTTGCGAAATTTGAACCCTGGCTGAGACATGAGAGCAGTCTTGTCCGAGCGAATGCGTTGTTACTCCTTCTTACACGGACGCTCACGATGATGCATGGCTACAAAAACCGGCTGGCCGAGGAATTTGCAGAGCATGGCGGTTTTAAAGAGCGCATGAGCGAGGTTCGAAGCGAGGCCCGCGTCAAGACCGTGACGGGCGCCGAGGGAGAGGCTCCGAAATGTCCAGCCTGTGGCGGCGCCATGCGCCTGCGCAAGACCAAGGCCGACAACCGCGCCTTCTGGGGGTGTGGCGACTACCCAATGTGCAAAGGGGTTGTGGAGTGCCGGGGGAAGTCGTAAGAACTCGGGGGAAATCGAGCGAAGTCGGGGAGAAGGCGAGAGAAATCGTAAGAGGTCGAGCGAAGTCGATCGGAAGGCCCCGCCACGATTTCTTACGAGTGTATCCGACTTCTCTCGATTTCGCTCGGTTTCTCTCGATTTCTCTCGATTTCTTCCGAAATCATGCCTTTCGCAGTTGAATATCCGCATCAAAAGCGGTAAAGTAAATACCTTATTTCATAATAAAGGAAGCTTATGAGCAGTTTTAAAATTCAAACCATCAAAAATAGTCGTCGCGTTGCACTTTTGACTTTTTCATTTTTGACTTTCCACTTTTCATTTTGCACGTCTTTCGCCCAAGAAACCCCCAAGCGTTCGACGCGTTTGCTGGACGGTGTGGCGGCGTATGTGAATGAAGCAAAGATTACGATTGCGGAGGTGATGGGCGAGGTGCGGCGGTCGCCGATTGACCATGTTCCGATCGCCGAGCGCGAGGAGCGTTTGCGGGGTATGTATCAAGTCGCGTTGATCGCGATGATTGATCGTCGCTTGATCCTTGATGCTGCGAAAAAGTCTAAAGTTCAGCTTCAGCCCTGGGCTATTGCTGCGCGCGTCCGTGAAATTATTGCGAACAATTTTGAGGGCGACGAAGCGAAGCTGAATGTTGTGTTGGCGGATCGCAAGATCACGAAGGAGGAGTGGCGCCAGACGTTGGAAGAAGATATGATGCTGAGTGCCATGCGTTTCCAGAACGTTGAGAAGCGCATCAATGTCACCCCCACGGAAGTGCGCGCGGAATATGAGGCGAACAAGAATCGGTATCGTACCGAGGCGGCGGTTTCGGTGAGCATGATTGTGCTGGATCCGCCTGAGACCGAGACTGGGGAATCAGTCGTGTCGCGTGCAACGAAGATTCAGGCTGCGTTAAAGGAAGGCAAGGCTTTCGCTGAGTTGGCGAAACTGTATTCCAAGGATGCTAAGGCTTCGGCGGGCGGTTCGTGGGGCAAGGTGAATCCCGAAGATGTTTTCCGTAAAGAATTGGTAGAGGCGCTTACGAAACTCAAACCCGGCGAGACGTCGTCCTTGATCGAACTCGGTGCGTATGGGTATATCGTGCGCAAAGATGACCAACAGGATGTACGTCTGCTGACCTTTGAGGAAGCGCAGCAGTATGCGGAGAGCCGCCTCAAGATCGCAAAGGCGGAGAAGTTGTATAAAGAGTGGGTCACGCGTCTGCGGAAGGATGCGTATATTCGCGTCTTCGAACTGCCGTCAGCGCAGAAATAAATGTGGGGGGACTGTGAATCTCACGTCGCCATCACAAGTCAAATCATGGTGCATTGAAAACGGTTTCCATCCAAACCGTACATTGGGGCAGAATTTTCTCATCGACCGTAATGTATTGGATGCCATCCTTGCCGCTTCAGGGGTTTGCGCTGGACAGCGCATACTCGAAATCGGG
This sequence comes from bacterium, assembly GCA_037133395.1. Classification (GTDB taxonomy): domain Bacteria; phylum Verrucomicrobiota; class Kiritimatiellia; order RFP12; family UBA1067; genus CAIZQW01. The sequence goes on from JBAXOG010000025.1 coordinate 24,949, forward strand.
TCCGGTCTGGGTGTCTTGACAGAGGCCATGCTGGCGACGGGGGCCTCGGTTTTAGCCATTGAAAAGGATTCACGTCTCGCGTCGCGTCTTGCGGAGGCGCTGGGAAATCCGGAACGGTTAGACGTTTTGCAAGCCGATGCGCTGGACGTAGATTTGGATGAACTGCTGCGAAGCCGGGATAGCGATGAAGCTGGCTTTGATGCCTGTGTCTCTAATCTACCCTATTCAGTCGGTACGCGCATTTTGCTGGATTATGCGCGGCATCCACTTGCGCCAAAGCGGTTTATTGTTCTCGTTCAGACCGAAGTCGCCGAGCGCTTCGTGGCGGGTCCGCAAGATGACGCGCGCGGCCAGTCAGGCGTCTGGCTGCAACTTCATTATGATGTCACGCGTGTTCGGGATGTGAAAGCCTCCTGCTTTTGGCCACGTCCAGAAGTCGGCTCAACCGTGGTCCGACTGGATTGGCATCCCTGTGCATTGACCGTAGACGAGCAACACTGGTTCGAGATCTTGACGCGCGAAGCTTTTATGCATCGCAGGAAACAGATGGGAGCCATCTTCAGGAAGGCACCGCCGCCCATGAGCCACTCGGACGACGTGCTGACCATGCTCTTTTCGCAGGCGGGCATCGAAATGCAGGAACGTCCAGAGCGGCTGACCAACGAAGCGTGGAAAATGCTCGCGCGAGTTTTTTGCAGAGGGCTGGAATAATGGAATGTTGGAATATGGGAATGATGGAATGGTGGGAGAGAGACGGCATGCCGGCACTGGGAGGGGCACGCGTCTGCGTGCCTTGGACGAGCAGGCGCTCGTCTCTTCCGAAGGCACCTTCTTCCAGCCTGTCCGCCGTAGGCATCGCAAAGGCGGATATTCCAAGATTCCATCATTCCAGTATTCCAATTTTTAATGTAGAGGCACTATGCTGACACAAGAGACAAACAAGAAATATTGGACCTTACGACAATGTGCGCGCGGAATTGGTTTCGTGGCACTGGTCTTCAGTTTGACGGTGGCGGTGTTGTTGGCGACAGACTGGATGCGCACCGACGTGACGGATACGGTTCGTTCCGATGTATTGGCGCAAGCGCTGGCCAAGGGGCGCGCATCTGCGCAGGACGAACAGACGATTGCCTTTGCGCGGCAGATGGATTTGTTGGCGCGTCGCGCCTATTTCAGTGGCTTCACCTTCCGTCAGGGGGGCATGCTCCTATTGGTCATCGGCTTACTGATGACTGCTGGATTTTTTGGGCTGGCCTGGCGGATGAGCCTGCTGATTCCAGATCCGCGCGGCCTGATGGAGAGCGATCCGACGCGCACAGACCGGCGGTCTGTTGTTGGGGTCATCGGCGCCAGCATCGCGTTATTGTTGGTGGCAACAGTGATGGAAATACGTGCGGCGAGTCGCCGTCCGCCGTCCGCAGATACGGCCTTGCGACAACGATTAAAAAATCCCGCGCTCAAGCCTGGCGAGGAGAATGTGTGTCCCTGCCGTAAAGGTACGCAACAACCGGCCATGGATAAGCAATGGCCCTTCCTTCGCGGTCCGTTGATGAATGGCGTGGGAACCTTGGCAACACCCCCAGCCATCTGGAATGTGGAAGCTGGGACGAACATCAAATGGAAACAAAAATTAGATTTTAAGGGCGCGAGCAGTCCGGCTGTCTGGGGTGAACGTCTCTTTTTGACCACGGGTAACACAACCGCGCGCCGCGTGATGGCCTACAACACCGAGACGGGCGAGCGTCTGTGGGATGTTTCGATTCCGGACGGCGAAACAAAGGGCGTGCCGCTCCCCGAGCCGAGTGATGATACGGGCTTTGCGGCTTCATCGCCAGCTTGCGATGAAACAAAGGTCTATGCTATCTTCGGGACGGGCGACCTCGTTGCGCTGGATCACGCGGGGAAAATTGCATGGAGTGTTTACTTGGGGCGTCCGGATAATTCGTATGGCCACGGCTCCTCGTTGGTCTATTGCGGACAAATGTTGCTCGTTCAGTGGGATCACGACAAACATTCCAAGATTCTGGCGATCAACAAGCAGACCGGTAAGACCTTATGGGAGACGGCCCGCGCGAATGTGGGGATGGCTTGGGCGACACCGCTTGTGATAACAGCCTGTGATAAGCCGCAAGTCATTGTGCATGCAGCCCATCAGACGTGGGGACTTGAAATGGCTACAGGCAAAAAACTTTGGGGTGTTGATGCCGTCGGAGGCGAAGTCGCACCGTCTCTCACCTGCGATGGCGACACGTGGGTCGCGGCAAACGCCTTTTCACGCATGATCGCGTTCAAGATGCAACCCGATGGGCCCCCCAAGCAGCTCTGGCTATGGGACGACGGCTCATTGCCGGATGTGGCGAGCCCCGTGATGTTCAACGGCCTTGTCTTTTTTGTGACAGACGCTGGAGATGTCGCCTGTCACGATATGGCGAATGGCAAGCGTGTCTGGGCTAAGGAAAATGAAAATGGCTTTTACATGTCGCCTGTTATCGTAGGCGGGAAACTCTATGTGGCAGACCGCGAAAAAGGCGTGTTTCGCATCTATACGGCTGACCGGGAAGGAAAAGAACTCGCAGTTCTTCCGATGGGCGAAGCTGTGAATGCTACGCCCGCCTTTGTTGGCAAGCGCATCTACATCCGGTCAAAGTCAACCCTCTGGTGCGTGGAAGAGAAGAAATGAATAGCCAATATCCAACAAGGAATGTCCAATATCCAAGGGAGATGCCGCATTTCCGATGGTTATTGATCATTCCGTGTTGGATATTGGATATTCTGACCCCTGATAAAAATGATGCGTAAGTCGAAACAATACGGCCTCCTGCTCCTCTTGCTCGCACTTTGCCTCGCCTGTTCCTGGCAAAGCCGTCGGCTGATGCAGCGGCGTGCTGCGCAGGTATCGGGCGCTGGCGTAACCGCCGGTGCCCAAATACCGCCAGTCTTGAATGTCGTCATGGTTGGGCTGGGCGGTTTTCGCGGGCTGGTGGCTGAGGCGCTTTGGTTCCGCGTGAGCCGGCTGCAAATGGAAGGCCGTTATTTGGAGCTTGTGCAATTGGCAAACTGGATCACGATGCTCGATCCAAAGGCCTCCGAAGGGTGGGTTTTCAATGCGTGGAATCTGGCGTACAACATCAGTGTGATGATGAACCGTCCGGAAGATCGTTGGCGCTGGGTTCAGAACGGCATTGCTTTATTGCGCGACGAAGCCCTGCGGTTTAATCCGCAGGACGCCCGGCTCTATCGCGAATTGGCTTGGATGTACCAACACAAGATCGGTGAAGTCCTCGATTCCGCGCATCTCTTTTACAAGGTCCGCTTGCTGGAAAGCCTGTCCTCCTGTGTGAACAGCAACGGAACGGTCCGCGTTTCAGAAGAGAACCGGGGTGCGCTGGCCGCGATGAGCCTGAACCTGGATCAGATGATTGCGCTCGAAAAACGGTATGGATTTGTAGACTGGCGCATGGCGGAGACCCATGCGCTTTACTGGTCGTCACAAGGGCTTGCGTGTGCAAGCGGAACAGAGCTGGCCTTGTGTGAACGCGCCGTGAATCAGGCTTTAATGGTGAGTGTGTTCCGAGGGAAATTCGCGGGCTCGGTTGCGACAAAGCAGTGGCGGGCAGCCCCGAATCTGGCTTTGGCAACCCGTGCCGCAGACGGCTTGCTTGCGGCGTGGGAAAAGACGCCCACGTCGCATCAGGAACTCATTGTGATGCGGTATCTCACATCAGCCCTCCGGCTGGCTGTCAAGCAAGGACGACCTGAGCTGGCGCAAGCCTTGTATGCACGATTGACCCGCATGATCAAGTCGCCCCAGAAGATGCCGACCTTTGATGAAATCGTGAATGGTTGGGGAAGCAGATAAGGAAAAAGCGATGAAGAAAATGATCCTATTGTTAGGTCTCCTGTCGGTCTGTGCTGGGCAGGTTTGGGCGACCATCGCCAGTCAAGAGGCGTTATGCGCGACGCTTCAAAAAACACCTTGGGATGTTTATGCCATGCAGGGCATGCAAGTGCTCATGCGGAACGAGTGCGAGCCCACCGCAGTGCGTAGTCGTGCAATGGCCTTGTGCGCGCTGTCGCTGATCAAGCAGGGGAACACCAATCAGTTCATGCGGGCCGTGCAACTGTTGGAATCAACGTATCCAGAAGGCAAAGGACTCGTGACCGTTTCTGTGGCAGAACAGTACCCAGTCTGTTCTGCTTGTGCGGGGAAAGGGAGGCGTGAGGTGAGTTGTCCCTCCTGCAAGGGAAGCACCTGTCCGCGTTGCAATGGCACGCGCAGCATGCTGACGGCCTGCTCGGACTGCATGGGGACTGGGAAGCAATTCAAGTTGAGTCCATTGGTACAAGACAACTATAATCGGTTACTGACGGAAATTTTGGCCGTTTGCCAAGAGACCCAGCGTTTTGAAAAGCAGGTGTCTCAAGCCTTTGCTGAAAAAGACAATGATCAGCGGATCGTGTTGTTCGAAGCCGTGTTGGCTGATTTTTCGAAGAGAACTGATTTGGCGAGAGCCAAAAAAAGTTTAGCGGACGCACAAACAATTCGCGAGGATGCACGTGCTAGGAAGCGAGAACGAGAGGTGCGCGAAAAAGAAGAATTAGACGTTGAGCGATTACGTGGCTTGCGTCAGGCAACGTCTAAAAATCGCGTGGCAGCGATTCAAGCGATCGAAGGGTTTTTGATCACGCATCCGAAATGCTTTGCGCGGTCAGAATTGGACGAGATAAAAAACGAGCTGATATCCAAAGAGAATATACGTAATCGGCTGATCTCCGCAGGTTACTGGCTAGGTGGAATCTGTGCCTTATTTATCGTGGCCTCTTTTCTGAAGGTCGTATTGACATCCAAGAAGGGCGATTCTATGCGTCCCTTGCCGGGCATGGACCACATCGACAAGAGCAAGTTTACAGACCCGCTGGCAGAGGAGCGTGAAAAGACCGAGTCACGACGGAATAGCGAAGAACGTTAACACACTATGTATACACGCTGGCTAGAAACTGAATGCGACGAAGAAACTGCTCGGACATTGGCGCGGGAACTTCTTCTGCCTCCTCCCATTGCACGCCTCTTGGTCTCGCGCGGATACGTCAGTGCCGAGCGCGCACACCACTTTTTGAATCCAGACCTCGCGAACGGTCTCGGGAAGCCTTTTGACTTTCCGTGCATTCGAGAAGCGGTGGATCGGATTTGGGCGGCTATCCATGCGAAAACGCGTATTATTGTTTATGGTGATTTCGATGTGGATGGCGTAGTTGCCACAGCGACCCTGGTGAAAGCGTTACAACGATTAGGTGCAGACGTGAGTCCTTTTCTTCCTTTGCGCGATCCCGAAGGCTACGGCCTTACCTTAAAAGCGCTGGAACGCTGTTTGTCAGAGCGTCTCGATTCGGCGGGTGGCACGCCTCCGCTCTTCATCACCGTTGACTGTGGTATCACGTCGGTAGCGGAGGTGACTTGGTTAATGCAGCGCGGCATGGAGGTCATCATCACCGATCATCATGAGCCGGGCGCGACATTGCCGCCGGCCGCGGTTATTGTGAATCCGCGGGTGGCACATTCGCCGGGGGCTGAAGCGTTATGCGGGGCAGGCATTGCTTTCAAGCTGGTGCATGCCTTGGTTGATAAAGGCCGTGCCGAGGGTTGGTATACGGGAGTGCCCATGGGAGGCGATTTATTGCCAGCGGTCGGATTGGCGACGGTTGCAGACGTCGTGTCGCTGACAGGCGAAAACCGCACACTCGTGTCCAGCGCGATCCGGAACTGGAAACGTGCGGGTGTGGGGTTGACGGCCTTGTTCAGTCGTGCGGCGCAGCATGGAAGGGAAGACGTTTCCGCCTTCACCTTCTCCTTTTTGTTGGGGCCACGTATTAATGCCGCCGGGCGTATGGGCACTGCAATGGCGGCGTATGAATTACTGACCACGTCGGATAAAGACCGTGCCGCGCAATTGGCCGCAGAATTGAATGCGTTGAACGCAGAACGGATGAGCGTTGAAAAACGGATGATGACGGCGGCTCGGATTCAATGTGGTTTGGAGGGTACATTGGAGACGATTTCGGGTGCAGTTGTTGCCGCGGGTGCTGTCGCCGACGGATGGCATCCTGGCGTGATTGGCATTGTGGCGGCGCGGTTAAGTGAAATGACAGGACTTCCCGCAGCGGTGATTGCTGTGGAAAAAGATGGATCGGGTCGGGGCTCAATCCGTGCTGGCGAGGGGTATCATGCAACCGGAGCGTTGAAACACGTAAAGGATCTACTGGAGGGGTTTGGAGGACATGCGCGTGCGGCAGGGTTGACCTTGAAGAAGGGTTGCCTAGAGGCCTTTCGCGAACGGTTTAAGGCGGTTTGCGACGAGCAGCATCAAGGCATGTCAGCAACGCATTGTGCTTTAACATGTGACGGGTGGCTGACCCCCGAAGAGCTCTCGTTGACCTTTTACGCATTCCAGCAACAACTTGCGCCTTTTGGGGAAGGCAACCCGACCCCACGTTGGGGGCTAAAGGGGATTCTCTTCAAAACGATTTCGGCTATGGGGCAAGAAAAAGAACACCTTCAAGCGATTCTCCAATTACCCGACGGAAAATCAGTTCGCGGCGTTTGGTTTAGACGCGGAAATCTTGCGGAAAAACTGAAGGAAAATCCAGGACCCTGCAATCTGTTGTTTGAATTGCAACGTAATGATTTTGGGGGCCAAAGCACGGTGGAATTACGAATGATCGCGCTTGCATCCGCGTCTGAATTTGTGGTAAAGTAAAAAGCTAAATTTACAACCGTTATTGGTGGGTGACCAATCGTAGCAGGATGACCGTATGGAAGTGAACAGTGAGATCCAGATAGATACCGAACCTGTATTATCGACAGCATGTCCAAAGTGCGGAGCAGTCGTAAATGTGGCTGATCGGAAACCCTTTTCAGACATTACGTGTGCGGCTTGCAGATTTGAATTTGTAGTTCCTGCTCAGTTTGGACCCTTTCTGTTGCTCCAAGTTCTGGGCATGGGAGGGATGGGGGGTGTTTATCGTGCGCGGGATGAAGCGTTAAACCGAGAAGTCGCCATTAAGGTGATGCAGAAGCGTTTGGGTTCAGACCCCTCATTTATTGAAAATTTTCAGCGCGAAGCCCAGGCTGCCGCGAAGTTAAATCATCCGAACATTGCGCAGATCTATTCGTTCGGCCAGGCCTTGGGGCAGCCTTACATCGTGATGGAACTGCTTTCGGGGGGAAGCCTTGACCGCATGATGGCTGAACAGGGGCCGCTCGATCCAGCCGTTGTTTTTCATGTGGGTTTGCAGATTGCTGAAGGTCTTAGGGAAGCTGCTGAAGCTGGGCTTGTTCACGGCGATGTGAAGCCCGAGAACATCCTGTTTGATAATGACAAGAATGCAAAGTTACTTGACTTCGGCTTGGCGGCGATCAACAGCTCCCAAAGTGCTGAGATTTGGGGAACGCCTTTTTATATTCCGCCAGAGAAGGTTAAAAAACAGCCTGCGGATTTCCGTTCGGACATTTACAGCCTAGGTGCGACATTATATCATGCGATTGCAGGGGTTCCCCCGTTTGATGGCACGGACATTACGGCTGTTGTCAAAGCGCGCTTTATAGCCGATCCAATCCCGTTGCGTGATTTGCGGGGTAGTGTTGTTCCGGAAGAGGTGGATGATATTATTTTGCGTATGATGGCTCGAGAGCCCAGCCAACGTTTCCCAACGTATGGATCCTTGCTGAGTGATATACGCCGTTATCTGTCCAAGGCGGGACCTGTCAATTTGGCTGTTTCTGGCAGAAAAATTATGATCAAGGCTAAACGCCCAAAAACGCCGACGGCGGAGATTGATCAGCAAGCAAATCAGGCCGCGCCACCGAGAAAAGAAAAGCCGAGACTCATATTCTCAAAACGTGAGAAAGAAGAATCGGTTCCCCTAGAGAAGCCCGAAGAGGCGCCGACTGAAAGTGATGCACAAAAGCGCAAGTTCTGGAAAATGGTTTGTCTGCTGGCTGCTGGCGTTGTCGTGGCCATTTCCTTGATTGTGGTCAGTATCATGCTGGTGATTGCACAAATCGGGGCTAACCAAAAGAAACTTGAAAATGCCTCCATTGTTAAGCGGCAGGAAGTCGCGAAGGCCTCCATTGTTAAGGCGATGACCGAAGCGCGTAAGTTTGTCAATTATATTAAGGAGAGTGAACCGCAAGCCCTTAAGTATGCGAACGAGGCAAAAGAGGCGGTCGTCGCTGTGATGGGGGAAGAGGCCAGTAGTCGGCTACCACCGCCAGCGCCGGAGTATACCGTGCCGACGTTTGGAGAGGATGAGGAACAACCTCCTGTTCAGGCGGTTACGAATGCGCCCCTCGCGGTTACGAATGCGCCTCTGGCCATTAAGAATGCACCCCAAGCGGTTACGAATGTATCCCAGGCGGTTACGAATGCATCCCTAACGGCAACGAATGCGATTCCGGCGGTTACCAATGCATCCCTCGTGGCAACAAATGCGATTTCGGCGATTACAAATGTGATGCAGGTTGTCCTGAAAGACGATAAAGATAAGTCCGGCGGGAAGAAGAAATTCAGGGCACCCGTTTTTGCGGATGTCGGGGATGAGGAAAGTAATAAAAAATATCCTGTGATCAAGACAGTACGTGGAATGTATATGGAGGCGTACCGGGTGAAGTATGCTCTATTGCTGGCCAATGCCATGCTCGCCGAGATCGAAAAAATGTCGCTGCGGGCAGAAAAACTAACAGCCCCTGAGAAGGTCAAGGACATGCAGAATGTGGCGAATTCCCTTGTTGAAAAAGTGAAGACCATGGGTTATACCAAAGAGCTAACGGACGTGGCGCGCAATGTCAGCGGACTGAAGAAAACGTTAGACAGTGTCCGTGTAGATGTTGCTTCGCTGGTCGCGATCAAGCATCAAGAAGAGATCGAAAAGGTAAAAATTCAAAAACGTGAAGCGGAAGAAGCAGCGAAGCGCAAGGAAGCGGAGGATTTGGCGCTTAAAATAAAAGCGGATTGTAATAAGATCGCCGACGTGGAAGCGTCTAATATTGCGTTGTTGAAGGCGCTTCGATTCCGCGATGCCACGCGTAACCTGAGTCTGATCTCCTCTGAATTGTCGACACAAGGCGGACAGGAGGCCCTCGAAATTTCGAAGGAACGTGTGCGGCGCGTTGAAGAGGTGATCAAGCATATTATTGGTAAGGCTCAAGGATATAAATCGCCGAAGGGCTGGGTGATTGAGGAAGCCGACATGAAAACGCTGACAGTGAACAGCAAGAAAATAGCCTGGGCGGACATTTTCAATACCCGTATGGAAATTGTCAATGAGCTGTTTAATGCGCTGATATTTAATTCTGAGCTGACAAAGGCGATGCGTATGCGGGAACGGACGCGCCTTGAAGTCGGGGCGGCTCTTTGTTTGTGGATGTACTATCGAGATGTCCCTACAGCTGTTGAGCGCGCAAAGCAAATCGCCACCAAGGCTACGCAAGCGTTTGAGGCAGACGCGGAGCTTACCAAGCAGTTGATGCCTGGAGTGGTGGATTAAGCGCGTGGGCACGGATGAGTGAATCGTTATGAACTATGTTTCTACACGGGGCGACAGCGCACCGCTGCGTTTTACAGAGACCATTCTCACAGGCCTTGCACGTGATGGCGGACTCTTTTTGCCAGAGACGATACCCGACGTCTCTTCAAAACTTTCTTCCTGGCGTACGCTTTCTTATCAGGATTTAGCGTATGAAATCATGTCGCTCTTTGCGGATGATATTCCAAAAGATACACTGCGAGAACTGATTCGCAAGAGTTATGCGTCCTTTCGTCATCCGGACGTGACGCCAGTCGTCCCGGTGGGTTCGATTCATCTGTTGGAATTATTTCACGGCCCCACCTTGGCCTTCAAGGATGTCGCACTTCAGTTCCTAGGAAATTTGTTTGAATATATTCTTGCACAGACAAACGGCGAGATGAACATTGTTGCCGCAACGAGTGGAGATACGGGGAGCGCGGCAATTTATGGTGTGCGCGGTCGTGAACGCATTCGCATCTTTGTGATGCATCCGCACGGACGCGTGAGCCCCGTCCAGGAAAAGCAGATGACTACGGTGCTCGATGCGAATGTTCGCAATCTGGCGATAGAAGGCACGTTCGACGATGCACAGAACATCGTAAAGGAGCTTTTCAATGACCTAGCCTTCCGTGATGCGCATAAGCTGGGCGCGGTCAACTCGATCAACTGGGCGCGCGTGCTCGCGCAAATCGTCTACTATTTTTATGCGGCCTTCCGGGTACAGGAAAAGACAGGCGCAGAGCGGGTCAGCTTCTCGGTGCCGACTGGAAATTTTGGTGATATTTTTGCGGGGTATGTCGCCTATCGAATGGGCTTGCCGATGGATAAGCTGGTGTTGGCGTCAAACGAAAACGACATTCTGGCGCGCTATTTTAAGACGGGCGCCTATAACTTGGGCGACGTCGCGCCGACCTTAAGCCCCTCGATGGATATTCAGGTCGCCAGTAACTTTGAGCGCTATCTTTATTACCTCGCTGCCGACAAGGCGCAGAGATCCCCTGGCCAGGCGAAGACCGCAGCAGCTATTCTGAAAGAGTGGATGTCCGAATTTAAGCAGACAGGAGCACTGAAGACGGGAGTCAAAGATCATGCCTGCTTCGCTGCTGGGCGCGGGGATACCGCTATGACGCTGGCGACCATTAAAAAATATTGGGAAGAGCATCACTATCTGCTCGATCCCCATACTGCAGTTGGCGTTGCTGTCGCAGAAGGACATATAAAAGCGGGCGTCCCAATGATCTGTCTGGCGACCGCGCATCCTGCAAAATTCAGTGAGGCCATTATTCGTGCGACAGGGCAGGATCTTGCGCATCATCCGATCCTTGACGCGATTATGCTGTTACCTTCGCGCGTCGATATCGTGCCGGCCAGTAAGGATGTGGTAGCTGGGATCATCAGTAGGGGCTAGAAGCGTTTGAATAATCAATATCCAACAAGGAATATCCAATTTCCAAGGGAAAGGCCGCATTTCCGATGGATATTGATCATTCCGTGTTCATGATTGGATATTCAAAAAAAAGATGAACAGCATGACCCCAACCTTTGCCTGCCAGCGCTGCGGCTCTTGCTGCCGCGTACCAGGGTATGTTGCGCTTGAGTCTGGCGAGGCAGAGAATATCGCCACGTTCCTCGACCTGGATATTTATGCGTTTACCGAGCAGTACACAATCTTCACGGGCAATCGCAAAAATATTTCGTTGATTGAGCGCCCGGACAGGGGTTGTATTTTTATTCAGGACGACAACACTTGCCGTATTCAGCCTGTAAAACCTGCGCAATGCAAAGGCTTTCCCTCCCAGTGGAAAAGCAAACAGCTCAAGGCGATTTGCCCTGAACTTAAATCAGGCCACGCTTGATCATCTCTTCCGCAATTTGGACGGCATTCTGAGCAGCGCCCTTGCGGATGTTGTCTCCGCAGCACCACAAGGCCATGCCGTTCTCGCGGCTGGAATCGATGCGGATGCGGCCTACGCCCACGTCATCGCCATGTTGGATGTCGAGAGGTAGTGGATACTGACTTGCAGAAAGGTCGTCAATGAGCTTCACGCCAGGGGCCTTCCTGATGATTTCGCGAACTTCCTCGGACGTAAACGGATGGGTGAATTGCGCATGAATGGCCACGCTGTGCGCATAAAAGACTGGCACGCGCACGCAGGTACATCCAATTTGAAGGTCGGGTACGCCAAGAATCTTGCGAGACTCAAAAGTCATCTTAGCTTCTTCTGTTGTGAAGCCTGGCATCTCCTTCTTCGCACTGCCGATCTGTGGTAGGACGTTGAATGCGATTTGGTGAGGATATGCCTTGGGCGCATCTGCTACGCGAGACGAAGCGGGTGTGTGCGAACCTGCCGCATAAGCACGGATCTGTGCATCGAGTTCATCGATAGCGGAACGGCCGGTTCCGCTGACGGATTGGAAGGTGACAGCCGTGATGTGCTTCAGTGGGTTCGTACGATGCAAGGGCGCAATACCCATCAGCGTGATAATCGTCGAACAATTTGGATTTGCAATAAAGCCCTGGTGCTGATCGAGTGCTTCGGGATTGATTTCAGGAATCACGAGCGGCACGCGATCATCCATGCGAAAATCGTCACCGTTGTCAATCACGACCGCGCCACGTTTTACAGCTTCCCAGCCCCACATCTTCGATGCGCCCTTCGAGCCTTCCGTGCCTGCGAACAGGACAATGTCAAGCCCATTAAAAGATTCGGCCTTTGTCTCCAACACGTGAAAGGTCTCGCCGGCAACCTCTTCATCTCGTTCGCGTGTGGCAAGAATACGGATCTCACTGGCCGGGAAATTACGCTGACGCAAGACCTTGACCATCTCCGTGCCCACAGCGCCAATACCAACCAAACCAACTTTATAATGCTTCATAGTGCCTTTCTGTGTCGTCCTTCTTGACCCATCATCGCGAAGCCGACTTCTTATCTTTCGAAGAGAAAAGGCATAAGAATATCGAAAATACTCTTGTTTCGCAATGAGAAATTTGGATTGAATGTATTGATGCGACTATGCGATAATCATCACCCATTACGTATGACCTCCTTTGAAATAATCATTGTTTATAGTGCCCTGCTAGGAACTGCACTCCTTGTGTTGGTTGTTTGGCAGGCGTTTTTTAAGAGTGCCGGTACCCAGCAGGCAGAAGTGCAGATGCGGGAGGAATTTGAGCGAAGCCGAAATCAAGCCGCATCAGAATCACGTGGCTTACGCGAGGAGGTTGGCGCTCGCATGGATGCTGTACGTCGTTCCATCACCGAGACCTCAGTCTTGCAGCGCCAAGAGCAAACCCATAACCATGAGCGCTTGATTGAAACTGTGCATGCGCGTCTTGAAAGCATTCGCCAATCCGTGACAGGCGAACTTGAAAAAGTTCGGGCTGACAATGCTATGCGGCTTGAAGAGATGCGCAAGACGGTGGACGAAAAATTACACGAGACCCTTGAGAAGCGCTTGGGCGAAAGCTTTGAAATGGTCAGCAAGCGACTGGAAGATGTTGCTCGAGGGCTTGGAGAAATGCAGCAGTTGGCAACAGGTGTTGGGGATTTGAAGAGTTTGCTGACCAACGTCAAGAGCCGTGGCACCTGGGGAGAATATCAGCTTGGCGCGATACTCGAACAAATTTTTACACCCGACCAATATGCGGCGAACGTCAGGGTAAATCCTAACGCATCAGAGGTTGTGGAATATGCGATCCGCCTGCCCGGGCGAAACGATACTGCCCCCGTCTGGTTGCCGATTGACGCCAAGTTCCCCAAGGAAGATTATGAACGCGTACAGGCGGCTGCGGAGATCAGCGACAAAGAGGCCCTCGAGGCAGCGCTTAAGGCGCTGGAAAGGCGCATCCGCGATTCAGCTAAAGACATCCGCGACAAGTACCTATTCCCGCCATTCACGACTGATTTCGGAATTCTCTTTCTGCCGACAGAGGGACTCTATGCAGAAGTGTTACGGCGTCCGGGCTTGGTGGATGATCTTCAGCGGCTCTATCGCGTGAACGTATCGGGACCGACGACCTTGATGGCGATGTTGAATAGCCTGCAGATGGGCTTCAGGACGCTGGCCATTGAGAAGCGTAGCAGCGAAGTCTGGCAAGTGCTGGCCGCGGTCAAGACGGAGTTTGTGAAATTTGGCGATGTATTCGAACGGCTTCAAAAGAAGCTGAATGAAGCAGACAAGGTGATCGAAGACGCGGGTGTCCGCACGCGAAAGATGAGTCGTGCGCTGAAGCACGTTGAAACCATTCCGGAGTTGGAAGCGCAGAACCTGTTGGGGGATGTGGAGACCGAGCCGGACAATCAAGGCGAAGCGGAAACGTGAAACAGGAATAGATATTATGGAAGAGATGTTTATCAGGTTTTGCGAACTGCTCACCAGTAACCCATGGCTTCAGGCGCTTGTCATTATTGTGTTTACGGGCTGTCTTGAGGATCCTGCGCGATGCGCCGTTGTGGTGATGTTTGCCGCTGGACATATTTCCAACTGGTGGCTGACGTTTGCCTCGATGACAATCGGGGCCGTTGTTGCGGATATTGTCCTCTATTCGATCGGTCGCTTCGCGATTCAAGTGCTAATCCGGTATCGGCTTGCGGAGATGGAGCGTATTGACTATATAAAAGAGAAATACGGCAATCATGCTGCGTGGGCATCGTTCATCGCCCGCTTCGTACCAGGTGTGCGAATGCTGGTCTATATTTCTGTCGGCAGCATGAGATATCCCTTTGGCCGTTTCGTGGGTATTCTTTCGCTGGCTGCCGCAATCCAGGCTTACCTTTTCTTGTTGGCTGCCACGTTCATTAAAATTCATATTTTGCCTTATCTGGAGAGTCGGGTTGCGCAAGTCATCTTGGCGGTTATGTTGATCGGTGCTGTTTTTGCGTTGACCCGCTTTTTAACTAAGCGAACAAAGAAGCACGACGACGAAGAAATAAAACAGCAGCACGAAGAGATCGCCCAATAAAGACAGGGGCGAGATGCGTGTGAAGCGACCTGCCCGACGGCAGTTTTTTTGTTTTAAAACGATTTCCGAAGGTTTTTCAAAATACCCGTTGACAGTGATGGGCAGGCTTTGCTACATTAACCGTCCTTTTGCGCCACCAGGGGCCACGCGGTCCCGGAGACGCTGAAGGGGCGGATGAAAAAAAAGTTGAAGTTTTTTTAAATCGGCCGTTGACAGGACAGGATATGTTTTGATACATTAAATGTCCT
>JBAXOG010000026.1:0-39163 GCA_037133395.1 bacterium
GGCAGCTGCCGGACCAGTGTACAGGCGAGGACGCCTATACGCCCAGCCTATCTGTCCAGTCAACAGGCCACTAAATCGCAGATGCGCCCACATGAAGGGCACCAGACACACGGGAGGGCGAGGCACCTGCCGCGCCGTAGCCTTCCTGTCCGCCGTAGCTTTAGCGGAGGAGGAGGCGTAGGCGGGTCTCGCCGAGCCGCAGAGGGTTTCGCGTATTTCGGATGCTAAAAATTATTTTGACCGGGTGATCCGCCTTCGCGAATACGGCTACGGCGGACTGGCTGGTTGACTGGATTGACTGAGTGAGCGTGTTGACCGGCTTGACTATGCTGACCGGCTTGATAAGTTTTACTTTAGCACTTCCCAACTTACTGACACTTTCCAACTAGCTGGCACTTACTGACACTTCCAGACTTATTGACACTTACTGACACTTCCTCCGTGTAGTAATTTTTACTACAAGACAGGTCGCAAAGACTCTGGTAGAGTTAACACCATAAATAGCGATAGTGTGGCTCAAGGTGGCTGTAAAAATACGAAGTCGGAGGTTTGATATGAGACATTCAGGATGGATGGTTGTGATGGTGAGTGTGGTGTCTGTGATGACCGTTTATGGTGTGGATATAACGTGGCAGGGCACAAATAACGCGAGTTGGACGGCAAGCACGAACTGGGTCGGAGGTGTCGTTCCGGCCAATAACGCAACCGACGACAGGGCGGTGTTTGCGGTTGGAACCGGCGGCGCATCAGTCAAGGTGGATGCGACGCGCTCCGTCGCGGGGCTCGTCATCCAGCGGGATACTTCTTTCAACGGTTCATCAACGCTGACCCTTAGTCCTACAGGGGTCGTTGTCAGTGCGGGGTGTTCGGTCATGTTTAATAACCCAATAAGCAGTGGGACTTACTCCTTGGATACTGGGTCAATTCTCACGTTCTCAAATACTGTTAACTATACCGGGAACTTTTTCCTGACCAACGCTACGATCAACTTCACAACAAGAATAACCTATAACAATGGTGGCACGTTCAATGGCTCTGGTGTGGTCAACTATGCGTCAACGTACACCAATACCCAAAACTTGCGCCTTACTTTTAAAGATACCGTGGGGATTGCAATTAAGAGCGAGGCTTGGGATCCGGTTAACAATAACGACATGATGTTGCGCTTTCAGGGAGGGCCCAGCACGCTGAGCCTCGAAAAAGATTTCAATTTTACCGTCTCCGACAGCACGGTAATCGGTGGCACGAAGGGGCCGCTCCAATTGTGGAATTCCTCAACTACGACGGTGTCCGGCCCGCACACGCTGACAATAAGCCAGCTGACTATAAACGACGGGACTAATCCCACACTCCTGCTCGACGGTGCGACCCTCACGATTGGTGACGGGGGCGGAGTTGCGGAGGGTGTTTACTGTATCGGTGGCGGGGGTAGTGTGTCTGACTTCAATTCTGGCGGTGCGTTTAAGATCGCGGCGACGGCCAATGGCGGGACGTTGCGCGTGAATACTAGCCCGTGGGGTTCGAACTTTAACTCGAGCGGTGGCGGCATTGGCGCGAAAATCAGCGTGCTCACAAACGCCGCATTGATCTGCAACTGCACGTGGACAAATCGGATTCTCAAGGGAACTGGATCGAAAGCAGGCCTGACGGTGACTGAGGGCGCGACCTTAGGCGGAACAGGCATCTTCGCCATGGCAAGCTCGACGAATGGTTACATGTATACCGATGTCAGCGGGAGGGTAGCGCCCGGCGACAACGGTATCGGCATACTCACGGTTGCCTGCACCAATTTCACGTGGAACAGCGTCAGCACGAATGGCTCGAAATGGGTCTGGGATCTGGGGCCTAACAATGCGGCTGACAAGCTTCTCATCGACGGCAACTTCAAAAAGGGAAGCGCCGGTGCTGGCAAGTTCTTCTTTGATCTGCAAAACGTCACGTCGTCGGGCAGTTTTGTGTTGGTCGAGTGGACAGACACCACGACGTTCATTGCTTCCGATTTCGCTGTTTTGAATGGAACTGGTCGCGATACGTTCACCATCAGCGGCAAGCAGTTGCTCCTGACCGTACCGCCGAAAGGCACGATGATCCGAATATTCTGAGAAGAACTTCCGCCCGGGGGGGTACTGGAAAATAAACGAGGGAGCAATTTGGAGAAGTGTGTTAATGTGTTATTGTGTTAATGTGTTAGTTGAAGAATTGAGCGCTTTTTAGCATCCGAAATACGCGAAACACACAGCGACTCAACGAGATCCGGTCCGGCAGCTGCCGGACCGGATCCTGCCTTTTGGCGAGGACGTGGGACATGGGACTTGGGACTTGCAGGAACAGTCTCGCTTTCGTACGAGCGACTCAATCGGTCAACTTTGTCAATGCGGTCAGTCGCTCAATCGGTCAACCGGATTGACACGTTTCACTTTAGCACTTCCAGACTTACTGACACTTCTCCCTGTAGTAATTTTTACGACAAGACAGGGTGGGTGCATTGTGTTAAAATTTGATCACTAATGAGTATTGGGGGAATTTAAAATGAGACTGACGGTTTATTTGTTAAGTGTTTTGGCGACGGCTCCGTTCATCGGCTCCGCGCTTGATTCGGATGTATCATTTCAGAAGGCGAAAGAACTGGCGCTTTGGTACGACAAGCCGGCTGCTGGTTGGGAGAAGGCGTTGCCCGTCGGGAACGGCTCGCTCGGCGGCATGATCTTTGGCGGGATCGAAAAGGAACAGATCCAGTTCAATGAACAAACCCTCTGGGATTCTGACGAAATTCAGATGGGGGGCAGCTACCAGCCGTTCGGCGAACTCTTCATCGATCTCCCCAGCACCAATGCCATCGGCTATCGTCGCGAGTTGAGCCTCGACAATGCGGTTCACCGCGTCAGCTACACCTCTGGCGGCATCCATTATGTGCGCGAGGTTTTCTCGAGCTACCCGGACCACGTCATGGTGATCCGGATCACGGCGGATAAGGCCGGCTCCATCACTGCCACCGTCAGACTCACCGATGCTCACAATGGAGCCATCGTCGCCGGAGGCAAGACGATCACCTCCACGGGCAAACTCGAAAACGGCCTTGCCTACGAGGCCCGGGTGCAGGCTGTGAACGATCAGGGCCAACTTCGCGTAGACGGGCAGGATCTTAAGGTGGCTGGAGCTGATAGTCTCACCCTCTTTCTTGTCGCGGGAACCTCGTTTGTCAATAGCCCGGAGAAGGGATGGCGTGGCGAAAAGCCGTCGGCAAAACTCGAACAGCTTCTCGCCGCCGCCTCGAAGAAATCGTACGAGCAACTTAAATCTGCCCATATCGCGGATTACAAAAATCTTTTCACCCGCGTCTGTCTGGAGCTGCCGTCCTCGTTGACCAACCAGCCCACGAATGTGCGCCTGGACGCATACGGGAAAGGCGCGAAAGATCCGGGCTTTGATGCGCTCGTGTTCCAGTATGGCCGGTATTTGCTCATCAGCAGCTCCCGTCCGGGTGGCTTGCCTGCCACCCTCCAGGGGATTTGGAACAAGGATCTCAAGCCCCGCTGGTTTAGCGCCTATACCACGGATATCAACATCCAGATGAATTATTGGCTGGCTGAAACCGCCAACCTCGCCGAGTGCATGGAGCCGTATATTGTCTGGCTCAATAACTTCGCCACTGTTCGGAAAAAGAATGGCATTCCAATACTCGCCGCGAAACGTGGCTGGATCTGTTACGTGACGAGCAACGCGATGGGCGGCGGCTCGAAGTGGGGGATCAACCGCCCGGGCAGCGCCTGGTTGACCCAGCACCTCTGGACGCGCTATGCCTTCGGCGGAGATAAAACATTTTTAAAAACCAATGCCTATCCGGCCTTGAAAGAGCTGTGCGAATACTGGGAGGACTATCTCGTCACCGCACCCGATGGAACGCTGATCACCCCGACAGGCTGGTCGCCAGAACACGGGCCGGGCAAAAGGCGGGATGGCACAATCGGGTTCACCGAAGGCTATGTCCCCACGCAGCCCGGAGCCTCGTATGATCAGCAAATCGTCTGGGATCTCTTTACGAATTATATCGAAGCTTCCGAGGAACTCGGCTTGGATCCCGAATACCGCGCCAAGATATCCGCTCTTCGCACCAAGCTGCATGGTCCGAAAATTGGCAAATGGGGGCAGCTTCAGGAATGGATGGAAGATCTTGACCAGACCACTGACCAGCACCGCCATGTTTCCCATCTGTTTGCGGTTTATCCCGGCCGACAGATTGACCCGCTGTTCACGCCTGAACTCGCCAACGCGGTGAAGGTGTCGCTCACGGCGCGGGGAGATGACGGCACGGGTTGGAGCCGCGCATGGAAAGCCAACCTGTGGGCCCGTCTGCACGATGGAAACCGCGCCTACAAAATCTTATTTGGCCTGTTCAAGCCTCTGAGACCTAACCTCTTCAACACACACCCGCCCTTCCAGATCGACGGCAACTTTGGTTCCGCCGCCGCGATTGCCGAGATGCTCCTGCAAAGCCATGAGTGCCAGGAGGGCGTCTATGTGTTGGAGTTGCTCCCCGCGCTTCCGGACGTCTGGTCAGAGGGCAAGGTCAGCGGCCTCTGCGCTCGTGGCGGGTTCACTGTTGAGCTCGAATGGAAAAGCGGCAAACTCACCTCCGCCAAAATCACCTCCCGTCTCGGCGGCTCTTGCCGAGTCCGCTACGGATCGACCATCCGGGACGTGAAGATCGCCAAAGGCGAAACCATCACGATTGAAAAGTTCTGAAACTAAATCTGATGAAGAAAACACGTGTATGAATAAGTCACTGATTGTTTTCACCCTGGCACTATTATTAAACGGTTGGACGCGTCTATTCGCTGGATCGATGGAGGAGGATTTCAAGAGTCCTCCACTGAGCGCAGGCCCGTATGTCTGGTGGCATTGGATGGGCTCTAATATTAGCAAGGAGGGGATCACCAAGGATCTGGAATCGATGAAGGCGTCAGGCATCGGTGGCGCGACGATTTTTAATCTCTGCTCGGCAGTGATGGTCTCTAAGGCGCCGACAAAAAACCTGCCTTTCCCAGACATCACCTACCGCAGCCCGAAATGGTGGGAAATGGTGGAGTTTGCGACACGCGAGGCGCAGCGGCTGGGGCTCGAAGTTGGAATGCACAATTGTGTGGGATACTCGGCGACCGGTGGACCTTGGGTAACGCCGGAGCTTTCCATGCAGACAGTGGTTTTCAGCGTTACGCCTGTGGAGGGGGGAGCCACCTTCTCAGGGGTACTCCCAAAGCCGAAAGACACACTCGATTTTTATCGGGATATCGCCGTGCTCGCGGTGCCGGTTACCACGCCAGTCGATCCCAAGGCGATCCTCGACCTGAGCAAGCAGATGGATAAAGACGGGCTTCTGTCCTGGAACGCTCCGGACGGAAAATGGCGGATCTATCGCTTCGGTCACACCTCGACAGGAGCAAGACCCAATCCGGCCCCGGAAGAAGTCAAAGCGCTGGAAGTCGATAAGATGAGCGCCAGCGCATCGAAGTTCCATTATGAGCAGGTGATTAATCCCCTGCGCGAGCATCTGGGTGACGCCATGGGCAAGACATTCAGGCATCTGACGTTGGACAGTTATGAGGCAGGAAACCAGGACTGGACACCTCTCTTTCGCGAGGAGTTTCTCAAGCGAAAGGGCTATGATCCCGTGCCGTGGTTGCCGTTGCTGGATGAAATAATTGTGGTCGAAAACGAAAAGAAGAAAAGAGTTCCCGTGCTCACCCTAGGCTCGCCCAAACAGCACACACGCTTCCTTTGGGATCGCAACGACGTGATTGTCCAGCTCTACCAGCAGAATAACTTTGAGCAAGGGGCAAGCATCATGCATGAAGCGGGGCTGATGATGCAGTTTGAGCCCTACGGCGGACCTATCGACA
The DNA here is from genome assembly GCA_037133395.1 of bacterium. Taxonomy (GTDB): domain Bacteria; phylum Verrucomicrobiota; class Kiritimatiellia; order RFP12; family UBA1067; genus CAIZQW01. The sequence continues at coordinate 5,898 of JBAXOG010000026.1, forward strand.
CCATTGCCGCGGCGACCGTGCCGGATATTCCGATGGGTGAATTCTGGACCGGAAAGAGGCGTGGCATTAAACTACCTATTGTTGCATCCGCGCGTGCAATGGATCGGAAGGTCGTCGGAGCGGAGGCGCTGACCGGCTGGGTGACTGTTAGTAAATTCAGCGAAGACCCCGCCTTCTTGAAGATCTTCGGCGACGCAGCCTATGCCAGCGGCGTCACCCGTTTGGTTCTCCACCACTGGGTGCACCAGCCTTTTGGAGACGCCTTCAAACCGGGGATGGGGATGGGGTGGTGGGGCACCCATTTTGGCCGCAACCAGACGTGGGCCGAACTTGGCAAAGCCTATTTCAAGTACTTAGCCCGCACGCAGTCGCTCCTCCAACGCGGCCAGGGTGTGGGTGACTTCCTGACGATGGATCATGCGTGCCCTGATGCCGACGCCATCCCGCGTGCAATGCTCTTGCGCGGTGATGTGCGCGTGGAGAACAAGCAGATTGTCCTCCCCAGCGGGCGTCGCTATGCGTTTCTGGCGTTGACTGGGAATACCATGCTCCCGGAAGTGGCGCGTAAGCTCAAGGAACTCGTGAACCAGGGCGCGACCATTGTCGGCGTTAAACCGACGCAGTCGCCCAGCCTTTCAGGCTATCCCGCTTGCGATGAGGAGGTGCGCAACATCGGCAAGGAGCTTTGGGGGAATACCGATGGCCGCACAAAACTCGAAAACAGCGTGGGGTTGGGCAAGGTCTTTGCTGGAAGCCCCGCGCAGCTCATGGAAAAGATCGGCCTCACGCCGCCTGTCATCAGCAAATCTGATCCGAAGACCTTTTTCACAGCGGCTCGCAAGGATGGCGAAACAGATCTGTTCTTTATCGCCAACGGCAGCGACGCTCCGTGTGATGTCACGCCCTCCTTTCGGGTGAAGGGAAAGCTGCCGGAAATCTGGCAGGCCGAGGATGGCTCGCACGCTCCGGCTCCGCTCTGGCGCGAGGCCGACGGACGCACCGAGGTGCCCTTGCGCCTGCGCGGCAAGGAATCCCTCTTCGTGATCTTCCGCGCTCCTGCTCCGGCAGGCGACCATCCTGTAAGCGTGGAGCCGGCGCAGGGGACGACTAATTCTCCCGCGTGGAGCCGGTCGACCAATGAGAACGGGCAACCCGCTCTCCTCTCCTCTGTCAGCATGGTCGGGGAAGTTGTCTATGCATCAGGCAAGCGGGTTCCCCTCTCGGTTAAAGCTCCGCCCTCCCTGGCCGTGCAGGGCGCATGGGATGTCTCCTTCTCCCCCGGGATGGGCGCACCGGAAAAGATCGCTTTTGCGGAACTCCAGTCGTGGAGCGAAAACAGCAATCCTGCGATCAAGTATTTCTCCGGCACAGCGACCTATCGTAAAACCATCAACGTTCCGGCCGATCTTATGGGCAACGGCAAGCGCCTGATCCTCGATCTCGGCACGGTGAGCAACCTGGCCTCGGTGAAGATCAACGGGATCGATCTTGGGGTCGGCTGGTATGCTCCCTTCCGGTTCGATGCCACCTCCGCCCTCAAGCCTGGAGAAAACACCCTGGAGATCGATGTGGCGAATACCTGGGCGAATCGATTGATTGGCGACGAACAGGAGCCGTGCGATGTCGAATGGGGCAATCAGGCATCATTCGGGTCGGACAAGATGCTCGGGCGTCCCCTGGTGTCCTACCCTGACTGGTTCGTCAAAGGCCAGCCCCGTCCCTCGCAGGGCTGCAAAGCCTTTGTGACGTATAACTATTTTACCAAGGATTCGCCGCTGCTGCCCGCCGGACTCCTCGGTCCGGTCAAAATCATCTCTGCCCAAACCATTGCTCTTGGAAAATAAACAACAGTCTCGTTTTCGTACTAGCGACTCAATCGGTCAACCTTGTCAATGCGGTCAGTCGCTCAATCAGTCAATCGGTCAATCAGTCAATCCGTCACAAACAGAGCTAGCGCGTAGCGCGTAAGGTAGGGCGAACCGTCTCGGTGAGCCGCAGAGGTTTTCGCGCCTGCCCGCCGTTTTATCCGCCGTAGGCATCGCGAAGGCGGAAGTCGTATTCGCGTAGGCGGGTATTTCTGATGCTAAAAATTATTTTGACCGGCTTGACACGTTTCACTTTAGCACTTTCAGACTTACTGACACTTCCCGACTTACTGACACTCCTGCCTGTAGTAATTTTTACGACAAGACGGAGCGGGTGCATTATGTTAAACTGTAAACTCAAATGAGATTAGAGGAATGTAACATGAGACTGACGATTTATTTGTTAAGCGTTTTGGCAACGGTTTCGCTCATTGGTGCGAAGGCTGATGAAAATGTTGTTTCTTTGGGGGCCAAGACACGGTCAGAAAGTCCTTGGAACGAGGCGATCTGGGGAGAGCCCTCTGGCGAACCGACAACCGGAAAAACGTATCGTCTGAGCGGAGGTCAGAAAATCATTGGCGGTGGCGTTGCAGGCGATTTCAAGGGGGCGGCGTTGAAGCTGGATTATGTTTCGACGGCTGTACATTTGCGGGGGTCTGCGTCAGTCAATCTGTTGGGCGCCCGATACGGGGGAACGGTCCGTGCGTGGGCTGCGGGCCCGGTTGAACTGAGCGGGACCGCGGATGTTCCGAACGCGGAAGACAATTTGACGCTGGCGGTATGGGATGGTTCGATGACGGTGCGCAGTAAGTTGGCGGGTTGCGGTACGGTGAACATTACTGCAGTCGTGCCCGGGCCTTTCACTTTTGCCGGTGACGCCTCCGCGTTCACTGGAACGATTTGCTTGCTTGCGTCCGATAAGGCCGCAGACTACTCGGCGTTATTTAATTCCAGTGCTCCCAAAGGGCGGCTGGCACTTGTGACGCCTGAACAGGGGAAAGGCAGAGCCGTTTTTCAATTGAAGGGGACTGCCCGATTTGCCGTGATCACAGTTCCGCGTTCCGGAGGGGGCGTCCTGTTCCTGCCCAACGGGCGCTATGGCTATGGCGAACTGAAGACAGCAGGTGCCGATATGGCGTGTTTTGCGGATGCAGGCGGGACGCTTGAGGTGCTGGGCATGGAAACCAACCTTTCCCTCCAGACGGCCCTGCTGTTGCCAGGGAACGCGGACAACACGGTTTCCCTTGCAGGCAAATGGCGGTTCGCCTTGGATCCGAACGATACCGGCGTGCAAGAAAAATGGCAGGGCAAGACGCTGGCCGAACGCATCCGACTGCCCGGCATCCTGCAAGCGCAAGGCTTTGGCAACACGGTCAGCACCAATACGCCGTGGATCTCAGGACTCAACGATCCCAATTGGCAGGACCGGGCAGCCTTCAAGCCTTTCTTCAATGCCAAAGATGTGAAGATCCCTTACTTTTCCCAGCCGCCCCTTCACTATGTGGGTGCGGCGTGGTATCAGCGTGACATCGATGTGCCCTCGTCCTGGTCAGGCCGGCAGGTGGCCTTGGTACTGGAGCTTCCCCACTGGCAGACCGATGTCTGGGTCGACGGTCAGGCGGCCGGCTTCAACAAAGCGTTGGAGGCTCCGCATCTCTACGCCTTGGGCGCAGTGCCGCCCGGGCGTCACGTGCTGACCATCCGCGTGGACAATCGCAAGATAGTCCCGATAGGTGATGATTCCCACACCATCTCCGACCAACTGGGCGGAACCTGGAACGGCATTGTCGGGCGCATTGAACTGCAAGCCGTGCCTGCTGTTAGCTTTGACACGGTGAAGGTCTATCCACGTGCCGCAGAGAAAATAGTTCGCGTGGTTGCGACGCTCCGCAACGCCTCAGGTGCCGCTGGCCGGGGCGAAGTGACAGCCAAGGCATTTTTGCGTGGCACCTCGACAACTGTTGCCAGCAAGACCGTGACAGCGGCTTGGACGCAAGAGGGCGCCGTTGTCGAGTTCGACCTGCCGCTGGGGCAGGAAGCCCGTTTGTGGGACGAGTTCAATCCCAGCCTTTATGACGTGAGTCTGGAATTGAAGGACGCGGCTGGCACAATGGATCGGCGGACGGCCACCTTCGGTCTGCGGGACTTCAGTACGTGCGGCACGCGCTTTGCCATCAATGGCCGCCCCTTTGCTTTTCGCGGCACGCATTTCGGTGGCGACTTTGCCCTCACCGGCCATCCCGCCATGGATGTGGATTCCTGGAAACGGATATTCAGCGTCTGCAAAAGTTATGGCCTTAATGCGATGCGCTTCCATTCGTGGTGTCCTCCAGAGGCGGCCTTTGCCGCAGCCGACGAACTCGGCTTCTACCTCCAACCTGAGTGCGGGAGCTGGAGCGGATTTGCTCCGGGAAGTTTCACCGAACAATTCATCTACGAAGAGGCGATGCGTATTCTGTCCGCCTACGGCAATCATCCCTCGTTCGTGATGCTCTGCCATGGCAACGAGCCCTGGGGTCAGGACAAGGACAAGGTTTTGTTCCGTTGGGTGGAACATTTCAAGAAACAGGATCCGCGGCGGCTGTACGCGGCCAAGACCGGGATCGATCCGTGGGCGGGCGATCCATCCGATTACATGACGCTTATGTATGGGGCCAACAGGACCTACATGAGGGCAGGCAGTGGCTGGTTTGGCAAGGACTATCGCAAAGGGCTGGAGGGGATCGCGGTTCCAGTCATGTCCCACGAGATCGGCGAGTGGTTCGCCTTGCCTGACTTTGACGCGCTCATCGCCTCCATGACCGGCTATATGCGCCCTGGGAACATCGAGGCTTTCCGGGACATCTGGAAACGCACAGGAATGTTAAAGTATAACAAGGCTTTCGTGCAGGCCAGCGGACGCTTCCAGACGCTCTGCTACAAAGAGGAGATCGAGGCCAACCGTCGAACCCCGGGAATCGGCGGCTTCCAATTGTTGGACCTGCGCGACTACTTGGGTCAAGGCACGGCTCTGGTGGGCGTGGTGGATCCGTTGTGGAATTCCAAGAGTTATGTGACACCCAAGGAATACAGCCGCTTCTGCGGCACCACCGCGCCGCTGGCGCGAATGACACAACTGGTCTATCGCACCAGCGCAAAACTTAACATCCCAGTTGAGATTGCCCATGAGGGACCAGCGCCACTGATGGATGCCAAGCCCCAGTGGAAGGTTCTGGATGCCGCTGGAAAGGTTATGGCGCATGGGTTATTCCCGGTCACGCAAATCGCCACCGGCACAAACACGCTGTTGGGAATTGTGGAGGGGGACATGGCCACCTGGCCGGCTCCGGCGCGCTACAAACTTGTGGTCGGCTTAGCAAAAACCGAGGTTGAGAACGACTGGAACTTCTGGCTCTATCCAGATCAGGTCTCGAACACAGTTCCTGCCGATGTGCTGGTCACGCGAGACTTTGACGAGGCTGAAGCCCGCCTGTCCGCTGGCGGCAACGTGCTGTTCCTGCCCCGCCTGACCGACTTGGAATGGGCCAGCCCCATGACCCGCGACACCCCGGTCTTCTGGACTGATCTGCTCGCCTGCCAGTGGAGTCGCTTCATGGGCATCTGGTGCGATCCAAAGCATCCGGCCTTGGCGGAGTTCCCGACCGACAGCCACTATGACTGGCAATGGCGGGAACTGATTGAGCGCGGCCGTTGCAGGGCCATGCGCATCACGCATCTGAATCCGAAACTTGAACCGATCGTCCATGTCGTCGACCAACTCTCTTACGGCCAGAAACTGGCGATGGTCTTTGAATGCCGGGTCGGCTCCGGACGCCTGTTAGTCTGCTCCGCCGACGTGGAGAGCCAACTTGAAAAGAGAACCGTTGCTCGGCAACTGCGCCAGTCACTACTGGACTATGCCGCCAGCCAAGCGTTCAAGCCGTCTGTATCGCTCACCGCGGCCGATCTTCGCACGCTGCTCCTGGACAATCTGGCCATGAGAAAACTGGGGGGCAGTGCGAAGGGCGATGGGCAGATATCGAACAAGCCGGCCAGCGCCGCGATCGACGGCGATCCCAACACCAGTTGGCAGAGCGGACACGGAGGAACAGGGAAGTATCCCCACTGGCTGGAAGTGGAGTTCCCCAGTCTGGTTGATATTGAGGGTCTGGTCTATCTGCCGCAACAGTACAACCGTTTGATGGAAGGCGGCATTCGGGGTTATTGCGTTGAGGTCAGCCGTGATGGCACACAATGGACTGTGGTGGCGCAGGGCGAGTGGCCTGCGTCGTTCGCTCCGCAAACGATTCGCTTTCCAACGAAACAGACCGTGCGTAAAATGAGACTCACGTCGCTCTCTGGCGTGGGAGACGACACTGTCATGAGCGTGGCGGAACTGACACCTCTTTATGCCGGGCCCAAACTTCCGCCTGCGAAGGACGGGAAAGTTGAATACAAGAAAGTACGCACATCCACCGAGCAGGTGGTGGAGCCAGAGGAGATGGAGTCTCCGGCGGAGGCCAAAACACAACCGAACGTGGTGATCATTCTGTCCGATGACCTCGGTTTTGCCGACGTGGGTTTCAACGGCTGCAAAGATGTCGCCACGCCGCACATTGATTCTCTCGCGGCCAACGGCGTCCGGTTCACTCAGGGCTATGTCTCCGCGCCGCTTTGCAGCCCTTCCCGCGCCGGGCTGATGACGGGCCGCCACCAGCAACGCTGGGGGCATGATGACAACTACAATGCCGTCGATTTGCCGCTGGCCGAAGCCACCGTGGGAGACCGGATGAAGGCGCTGGGCTACGTCACTGGCATGATTGGCAAATGGCATCTGCGCGGAACGGATCGGAAGGCGGCGTTTCTGCCCACACTGCGCGGCTTTGACGAGGTGTTCCACCCTGACGGCAACGCGTTTTACTACGCCGCGCCCGTGCTCGACTCCCGGCTTTCGCGGACGGCCTTCCAGCCGGCAAAGGACAAGGCGGCTTACACGACCGAGCTGAACTCGGCACGCGCCGTGGAATTCATCAGCCAGCACAAGGCCGCCCCGTTCTGCCTCTATCTGGCGTTCAACAATGTCCACGGGCCGCTGGAGGTCCCGCAGAAATACATCGACCTCATCACCGCTCCCGTCGCCAACCCGGATCGGAGAAAAATGGCCGCGATGGTGCTGGCGCTGGATGACGCGGTCGGCGAAGTGCTGAAGGCCCTGCGGAAAAACAGTCTGGAAGATAACACGCTGGTGTTCTTCCTGAATGACAATGGTGGCGTGCTCATGTCCGGGAATCCGGTGTCCGATAACACGCCCTTCAGCGGCGGCAAGAGCACGGTGAAGGAAGGCGGCTTCCACGTTCCGTTCGTGTTGCAGTGGAAGGCGAAGTTCCCGCAGGCGCGCACCTACGACCTGCCCGTGAGTTCGCTCGACGTGCTGCCGACGATTGTCTCGGCCTGCGGCGGCACAGTCAAGCCGGAGTGGAATTTGGATGGTGTTGATTTGCTGCCGTTCCTCGAAGGGCAGGCCAGCGGTCAGCCGCACCGCGTATTGTGCTGGCGCCAGAACGACCGGTGCGCGATCCGCAAGGGCGACTGGAAGCTTGAACGCGCCTCCGAGGGTTCGCGATGGGAACTGTACAACCTCAAAGCGGATGTCGGCGAAAGAAACAACCTCGCCAAGGCGGAGCCTGAAAAAGTTGCGGAGTTGAAAGCTGAATGGGAGATGTGGAATGCCCAGATGGCGCCACCTCAGGAATCGATTCAGCCCGGTAAAGTCAAACACAAGGAGGAGTGAGGCTCATGCAAACTACGTCATACACACTCGGCATTTTCGCTGCGGCCGTTCTGCAAATCATGACTGCGTCCGCGGCGGAGCCGGAGGTCCAGGCGAAGGCGCTGAAATACCGCATCGTTTCCTTCAACGAGGCGCGTCTGGTTGACAAGGAACTCATCAGACAGGCGGCTGATTTGGGGTATAACGGCGTCATGATTCAGATGGCGGGCTCGAATCTAAAGAGGGTCAAGGAACTTATTGAGTGCGACAAAAAGGAGGGAATTTTCGATTTCTGCCATCAGCGCGGGATGAAGGTGACCGTCTGGGTGCGTGAACTGATGGACATGCCGAAGGAAAAGAGCCCTGGCGCTCTGGGGTCGGTGACGCTTGAGAACCAGAAGCTCTGGGATTATCTCGCCGAGCGTTACGAATGGATGCTAAAAGAGGCGCTTCCGAAAGCCGACGGCCTGGTTCTGACCGTTGTGGAATCGCAGATAAAAGTCACCGATGCCGCGCTGATGAACAAGCTGACGGACGTGATCCACCAAAAGTGCCGCAAATACGGCAAAACGCTCATCGTCCGCACCTTTGTCTGGCATCCCGAGGAACTCGAGGGCGTCATGGGAGCGGTCGCCAAGATGCCGGAGGAAACGGTGATCATGTCGAAGGTGGTGCCGCAGGACTGGCAGATGCGCGGGATCGACGCGATGGAGATCGGGCGGGTGGGCAACCGCGAACAGATCGTCGAGTATGATGTGGCGGGCGAATATTTCTTGCGCGACAACGTGGCCAACTGTTTTCCGGACGTGCTCAAGCGCCAGTTCGATTACGGCATCGCACACGGAGTCGACGGGATTTGCGTCCGCATCGACCGCCGTGGTGCTTCGGTTCTCCACGGTCCGCAGGAGGTGAACCTCTGGGCCTTGGGGATGTTTGCCACGGGTAAGAGCATGACCGTGGATGAGGTGTGGTCCGCCTGGGCCGAGGCTCGGTACGGACAGGCGGCGGCCCCGGGGGTCGTCCGGGCTTTGAAACCGACCGGCGCGGTGGTTGCCGAGATGTTGAGCGTCGGGCCTTTCACCGTTGGCGACACGCGGGGGTTCCCGCCGCGACCTGACGAGAACTATCTCAACCAGAACTGGCAGAACTGGCGCTGGGATGCGAGTCTGCTCCCGCAGAAGGTCAAGGTTGAGGAGGGGGACCCTGCCTTTACAAGAGAAGTTGAAGACCAGAAGAGTAAAGCCGCGAACCTGGCCAGGCAAGCGCTCGAGGACCTTGCCAAGGTTGAGGACAAACTCGATCCGGCGGACTATCAGATTCTCCACACCAAGCTGCTCACGAACGCCATCCAGTTAGAGTTCCGGTCGGCGATGACCCTGGTCATTCTGCGTATCAACCGGCTGCTCCGCACCCACGATGCCAACGAAAAGGCGGTACTGCTCAGCGCGCTTGCCAAGGACTTGCAGACCATCCGGAGCGTGGCGCAGCGGGACTATGGTACGCCGGTTGAAATCGAAAAGTTTGGCCGGAAGTGGAAGGTCGGCGTCCCGCAGGGACTGAACGTGAAAAAAATGAACGAGTGGGTAGAAAAGACCCAAAACTATATTTCAGAAAAAGGAACCGTCGCCCTCACTCAACGAAATGTTGAATGACAGGAGTCATATATAGTTAATGCGCTACACACCTTCGCTGCCTTCACCGCTCTGCTGTTGTCACCGCTGGCTGCGCTGCATGCTGCGGAAGGGCCGCTGCCCGCCAGCCAATTTCGCATTGACCGGCAAGCGCTGGTGACGCGGCATAACATCGAGCTGAATGACGTGGGCCATCGGCTTGCCATCGGTAATGGCGAGTTCTGTTTTGGCGCCGACGGCACCGGGCTCCAGACGTTCACCGGCAACACCATGTCGCACTGGGCCTGGCATTCGTTTCCTCTGCCGGAAGGCTGGACCAAGGAGAGGGTGCCGCCGACGGGGACGTTTCAGAAGGGGCGGAATACCGGGGCTGACATTTTTCCGAAAGACAAAGAGGGGCTTCGAACATGGATGTTCGATAATCCTCATAAGATCAACCTCGGACGAATACGTTTGAGCCGGAGCAATGGGGTGGATCTGGCGAAGACAGATATTACCGATTTATCAAGGACGCTGGACTTGTGGTCGGGAAGGCAAACGAGCAGTTACAAGGTTGATGGACAAGCGGTCCGGGTGGAAACGTGTGTACATCCGGCGGTGGATATGGTGGCGGTTCGGATTGAGTCGTCGCTGCTGGAGAAGGGTGAGCTTGAGGTGATCGTGGATTTTCCAGGCCCGACTTCGAAGGGTAAGGAGCCTTGGGTTGGCGATTTCAAGACTGTCACAGGCCATCAGACGGCGCTTGCGCGAAAAGGAGAGAGCCGGGCTGATTTCAAAAGGACCTTGGATGAAACATCGTATTCGGTCGGTCTCGAATGGTCGAAGGGTGTCAGTCTTGTCGAGCGCGGCAGCCATGCGTTCAGTATCGTTTCCAGGGATGTCAAGGTGCTGGAATTCTGCTGTGCCTTCTCGGCTTTGCCGGGCGGTGAGTCCCTGCCTTCTTTTGAGGTGACGAGAGCTGCGGCTGCGAAGCGGTGGGAGACATTCTGGAAATCCGGCGGGGCCATCGATTTGTCGCAGAGCAAGGATCCCCGCTGGAAAGAGTTGGAGCGGCGGATTGTGCTGTCGCAGTACCAGATGGCGGCGCAATCGGCGGGGGAGTGGCCGTCGGCTGAGATCGGACTGATGGCGCTGGACGGCTGGCGGAGCCAGTTTCACATGGAGATGGTGTGGTGGCATTTGGCGCACTATGCACTCTGGGATCGATGGGAGATGGCCGATAAGGCGCTCGGGTGCTATAAAAGGTTTACCCCGGCCGCGCGTGAGTTGGCGCAACAGCTGGGCTACAAAGGTTTGAAGTGGCAGAAGTCAGGGAATACGGGGACAGACAATATTGAAACACAGACCGGATATCGGAATACGGGGACAGACAATATTGAAACATCGCTTAATCGTTGAGAGCCGTCGATCCAAATATTGTCGTTTTATGGCTAAGTGTGACCGTCGAGATGGAATACGGGGACAGACAATATTGAAACACAGACCGGATATCGGAATACGGGGACAGACAATATTGAAACATCGCTTAATCGTTGAGAGCCGTCGATCCAAATATTGTCGTTTTATGGCTAAGTGTGACCGTCGAGATTAGTCAGCTCGACGAAAGGAGGTCGTGTGGAGCGATATTTCCTTTTTGAGGAAAAGCAATGACGCCAGAGGATATCATTTTCATCCACGGTTTGAATCGGTGCGAATATTTTCCGTCTTAACGGCTATGCGCGGAGCGGGACGCTGACCGGTGTGACTCGGAGGTCTCGTGCGACACAAAGTCCCTCCGCCAGGCAGAAGCGGATCTTACGCGCGCCTGTTTTGCGCTTCGCGCCGAAATGGGCGCGGTTCTTTTCGAAGATCGTCTCTACGAACGCTTTACTGCCGAACGCGAGGCCGTCCCTAAAGTAGCGGACACGGCAGCGCAGGAGGTCGGGCAGCGCCATCTTTCCGCCTTGGTCGAGCACCTTCTGTGCCGCCTCCGGCGAAAACCCGGCGCGCAAAAGCCTGCCGCCTTCATCGCGGCGTTCCTCGCCGCGAGTGAAGAGGTAGGTGCGGTAGGCCGCCGCAGCGTCAGGCCAAGACGCATCTTGAGTTAGCCGACTGGATGACTGGACGGCGAAGATGCCTCGCCTCGCAACGGCTGAGCCGCCGCACGCCTCGCCATAACCGCTCCAGCGATACTCTGCAGGATCCTTCACGATCCCGGCGCGTACGGGATTGAGGTCGATGTAGGCCGCGACAGTGGAAAGCGCGCGGCTTTCACCTTCAATCAGAATACTGGTATAGCGTCCCTCCCAAAGAGTTCCTGTGCGCTTGTGGCGCTGGTTGTAGGATATGGAGTAGCGCTGTTTGAGGAGTTTCATGAAGGGGCTGATGTCGCCCATTCGCAGGCGGAGTTGCGCCTGCTCGCGTTCGACAAGCACGTCGAGACCGCCCCTGCGCCAGGCCTCCCAGCGCTCCTTATACAGGTTCTCCTCTGCCGAACCATAGAGTGCCCTGACCCGCCTGAGCAACTCGGCATCGTCAAGCACGGGCTGCACCGGCACGTCGAGCAGGATGTGAAAGTGATTTGAGAGAATCGCGTAGGTGAGAACGCTCACGCCCGAGAAGGTCTCCGCCTTTCGCAGGATGTGCCGGAATATCTCCCGTTCCCCTTCATCCATTTTAAAACTCCTGTCCACGATCCGGCTCGTGACATGATAGCATCCGATCCCGTTTTCCGCCTTGATTCGTGCCTTTCGCATAAGCAGCTCCTTCCCTTTTTTCTGACCAATTGTCTGTCCCTTTATTGAGCGAACGACAATAGATTATCAGTTTTAATTGGGAAGGATGTCGCTTGGCAGGCGACATTTTCGATGCAGATAACCTGTCCCCTTGTCGATCCTGAATGGAAGCGGTGGAACGATCAGATGGCATCACCGCGGCAGGGGACGAAAGCCGCCAAGGGAAAGTCCAAGGAAGAATGGCACGTCCATTGGCCTTGATTGAGATTCCACACATCGATGCGCTGGCGAAGGGTGGCTGCCAAGCGCGCGTTAGCGGCTTTTCATCGTTTTCCGGTATTTTCCGGGGTTATGTCCTGTGACACGTTTGAACATGACATTCATGTATTCCGGATGTTTGAAACCGCAGAGATCGGCAATATCCGTAAGCTTGTGATCTGTTTCGAGCAGGAGCTGTTTGACGCGCGCAATCTGCACGTTCCGGATTTCAGCCTGAGGGGACCGTCTTAAATATTTCCGGAAGCGCCTTTCCAAGATGCTGCGCGAGAGGGCTGAGAAACGGGCCACCTCTTCGACGGTACAGCCGTGAAGCGCCTGCTCTCGAATGTGGCGCAAGGCAAGCGCCATTGACGGATCATCTATCGCAAGGATTTCGGTTGACTGACGCGGCTCCACCCCGAGGGGCTCAAGCCGTGTGAGGGCCGGTCCGGACTTCCCGCCGCTCATCAGGCGGTCCAGCAGCGCGGCGGCTTCGTAACCGATACGTTCCGGATTGGGAATCACGCTGGACAGCGGGGGTGAACACAATTCACAGAACGTGGTTTCATTGTCCACGCCGATCACAGCCAGTTCCTCCGGTACGGACAGTCCCAGCAGTGTGCAGGCATTCAGAACATGTTGGCCGCGCACGTCGTTGCAGGCCATGATTCCGACAGGACGGGCAAGCGAGCGGAGCCATCGGCAAATAGCCTTCTGATCCTCATCCCAGGAGGGCGTGTGATGGCCCCGCCACCGGGACTCAAATACGTTCACCTTGAACCCCTGCTGCTGGATTTCCCCGCAGAACCCTTCGCAACGTTCAGCCGCCCAGGGTTCGCGTATGAAGCCACAGAAGCCGAAGTGACTTAAACCGCGCTCGAGCAGATGGGCCGCGCCCGTGCGTCCGATCGCCCGGTTGTCTGAAATAATCCGCGGAAAACCCAGGGAATCGTATTGATCGTTTAAGTCCACGACCGGCACCCGCATGGAACGGAACATGCGCGCGAGTGTCCGATCCGTCGGCCGGCAGATAATGCCGTCCCATCGCTCGCGTCGCAACCAAGCTGGGGGCCGGGCGCCCAGTTCGCGCTGTTCCATGAAGATCGACCACGGGTGGTGCTCAAATAGATATCGCGAGATTCCGTGCAGGATCTGTCTCCCGTAGATTACCGATGTTTCCACCAGCAAGGCCACACGTTTAGGTTTCAAGCGAATCGAGTTCATGTTTCTTATGATAGGCGGAATGCGGGTGTCGGACAAGAAAAAACGGAGCGCAAAGGATCTCAATTTGTTGACGCAAGAACGCATAGTCTTGTGCGGCGAAATGTGGCATCATTATCTCACAGTAATTCAGTTGGTTACTGGCTCTAGAGAATACGAAGAAAAGGAGACGTGATACATGCGTGAACAAGAAATGAGAACCAGAAGTTGGATATCCAGTCAGCATCGGATGTTTGATGGCTTGAGGGTTTATTTGCGTCCATTGATTGGCGTGATGAGTGTCTGCTTGTCTTGTACGAAAACGATGAGTGCGATCATCGCATACGAGGGTTTTGACTTGAAAGACCGAAGTAACGGGCAAGACATCAATAGTTCGACCGGGGGCGTTTCGAGTGTCGGGTTTACAGGCGCATGGAGCGCGAACACGTTGGCCGGAGAGGCCACGTACCAGAGCAACGGGCTCGCCTGGACGTATCGCGACACGTCGGTCAGCAACGTGCCCGGTGCGCTACGCAGCACGAACACGGTTGGCGGTACGGTTACGCATATGGTATCTCGCCGCCTGCCCGCGTCCGGTGCGACTACGGTCTGGGGAAGCTATCTGTTCAAAGGAAGCCGACTTCAAGGCGGTGCCGCCCCGGTCGGGCTTACGATTGATCCTGAGATCAGAAATGTGGGACAACTCACTGCGGAAGTCAAAGGGTATAATAGCCCGGCAACCTTCCGGATCGACAGGGGAAACAATCAAAGCGCGGAAAGCGGTTCGCAATTCCCCTTAGTCAACACCACATATCTGGCGCTGTTCAAGGCGCAGAACGTGAATCAGACGAACGCGACGGTGAGCGTGAAGATGTGGGTGATGACGCAGGCGCAATATGACAGCCTTATTTGGCCCGCCCCGACTGAGGATATTGAACAGGTTCTCGATAACGCCGCGTTAGGCACCGGCAGTATGCAACTGACGTCACGGATCAGGGGGTCTGTCACGCTGACGGGGGGTGCGGTGGTCTCATGGGCGTCGGGGGACTGGTTGACGCTGGTCAATCAATCTTCGGGCATCAATGATGTGACGTTTGACGAGGTTCGTTTGACAACGACCCTGCATGAGGCTGCAGGCGTGAAATCGCGTGACCGGCTCGTTTCGCGCTTGACCGCATACGAGGGCTTTGATCTTGAAGACCGGATCAACGGGCAGGATATCAACGGCTCGGCCGGGGGTGTTTCGAGTGTTGGGTTCACGGCGGGCTGGAGCGCGAACACGTTGGCCGGAGAGGCAACGTACTTGAGCAACGGGCTCGCCTGGACGTATCGTGACACGTCGGTCAGCAACGCGCCCGGAGCGCTGCGTAGCACGAACACGGTGGGCGGTACGGTTACGCATCTGATTTCCCGTCGCCTGCCCGCGCCCGGTGCGACCACTGTCTGGGGAAGCTATCTGTTTAATGGAAGCAAACTTCAAGGCGCTGCCGCCCCGGTCGGGCTTACGATTGATCCTACGATTCTGAGTGTGGGGCAGCTCACTGCGGAAGTCAAAGGGTATAACATCGCGGCAACCTTCCGGATCGACAGGGGAAACACTCAAAGCGCGGAAAGCGGTTCGCAGTTCCCCTTAGTCAACACCACATATCTGGCACTGTTCAAGGCGCAGAACGTGAATCAGACGAACGCGACGGTGAGCGTGAAGATGTGGGTGATGACGCAGGCGCAATACGACAGCCTGATCATCAACGGAGACTCGGATCGTGTGGAAGCGCGGCTGGATAGTGCTGCGCTTGGTCGAAGCAGCGTGCAATTGACATCGCGGATCAGGGGGTCTGTCACGCTGACGGGAGGGGCTGTGGCCTCGTGGGCGGCGGGGGACTGGCTGACGCTGGGCAACCAATCTTCGGGCATCAACGATGTGACATTTGACGAGGTGCGGCTTGGCAAAACCCTGAACGATGTCGCGGGCACCTTATCATACTCAAAGGGGACCTTGATCAGCGTGTTCTGAAGCTGCGGGAAGGAACGTGAAATTGTTGGGACACTCCTGATGCAAGGCACACTTTTCGATATACAGGAATTCGCGGTTCATGACGGGCCCGGAATCCGGGTGACGGTCTTTCTCAAGGGCTGTCCCTTGCGTTGCACCTGGTGTCATAATCCCGAAGGACTTGACGCCGACGTGCAGGTCTTGCGGGGAGCGGCAGGCTTCCGCCCCGCCGGTTTCCGCATCGACGCCGACGCGCTGGCCGCACGCCTGAACGCTCAGGCACTGGCGTTGCGCCTTTCCGAGGGCGGCGTGACGTTCTCCGGCGGCGAACCCCTGGCACAGGCGGATTTCGTGATGGCCGTTCTCGACCGGCTGGAGTCGCTGCATGTCGTGCTGGACACCTCCGGCTATGCGGACGCCGCGACGTTCGCCCGGGTCGCCGCCCGGGTGCAGCTCGTTCATTTCGACCTGAAACTGATGGACCCCGTTCAACATCGCCGGTGGACGGGCGTGGATAACGCCCGCATCCTGGAGAATTTTGACAGCCTTGAACGCCTCGGCGTACCTTACGTCGTCCGGGTGCCGATGATCCCAGCGGTCACGGATACGGAGGCCAACCTGGAGGCGATCGCGCGTCGCGTGGCGGGCAGGCCCGGCTTGCAAAGGGTGGAATTGCTGCCCTACAACCCCACTGCAGGCGGCAAATACGGGGCTTGCGGCCTGCCTTTCGTCCCCGGGTTCGACGAGCACCAAAGTCCGAAACCGAATGTCGGGCCCTTCGAGGCCTTGGGAATACTAGTGAGGATCGTATGAGCATGAACGCAACCCTGACAGGAACACGGACACTGAACGAAGCACCCTTCGAGCTTGAGGCGCGGCTACTCGCCTTGCGCGAGGCCGTGCGTTCCGGCGCCCACAAGCGTTACCGCACTGACGCCGCGGTGGACGTGATTTCGGAAGGCGAGCGCGAGCGGCTTACTTGGACACAGCGCGCGGCCCGGCTGATCACCCGGATGTGCGAGGCACAGAAGGTCGTGATCCTTCCGGAGGAACGGATCGTCTTCACCCGGACCGTCAAGGCCGTGCCCCCGCTCTACCCCGAAACCCGCTGGCGCGAACTGATTGCCGGCCGCAAACTGCATGAGCTTGGGCCCATCAGCAATATCTGCGCCGACTGGGGATTGCTGATGCGGGAGGGGTTGCTGGGACGTCGTTCGGCTGCGATGGCCGCTCGCCAGCATCAGGCTGGCAATCCGAGGGTGGTGGAATTTCTCACTGCAGCCATCGAAACCATTGACGCTGTATTAACTCTGGCGGCCCGCTATGCCGCCGAGGCCAGGGCGACCGGACGTGACGATGTGGCCCATTGTCTAGAACGGGTTCCGGCGGAACCGCCTCGCACGTTCCATGAGGCCCTGCAGGCCTTGCGATTGTGCCATGCCGTCCTCTGGCTCGGGGGCCATTACCACTGCGGACTCGGTCGCTTCGATCAATATCTGTGGCCCACCCTGCGTGACGATCTTGAAAACGACCGACTGACTTCGGACGCAGCGGAGCAATTGCTGGCGGAATTCTTCATCAGTCTCAACAAGGACAGCGACCTCTATCCGGGCATCCAGCAGGGCGACAACGGGCAGTCCCTGATGCTCGGCGGCGTGACCCGCGAGGGCGCCGACGCGGTCAATCCCCTGACGTGGATGGTGCTTCGCGTAGCGCGCGGGGTCGCGTTGATCGATCCGAAGATCAATCTCCGGGTGACGCCAGACACCGATATTAAACTGCTTGAGACGGCGGCCGAGCTGACGCGGATGGGTCTGGGCTTCCCTCAGTATTCCAACGATGAAGTCGTGATTCCCGGGCTTGTCGCCAACGGGTACGCCCTTGAGGATGCACGGGATTACACCGTGGCCGCCTGCTGGGAATTCATCATCCCGGGCCGCGGTATGGAGGTGGTGAACATCGGGGCGGTCTCGCTTCCTGCGGCGGCAGACGCCGCCATCCGCGCAGGTCTGGCGGCGGACGATTCATTCGAGGGAATCGTCGCCAGGGCCGGTATGCACATGCGACAGCAGGTGTCGGTGTTGGCCGATGCCTATGCGACCCTGCTCCTGCCTCCGGCACCTTATTACAGTGTCTTCATGGACGGGTGTCTGGAGCGCGGGTGCGACCTTTCCGAAGGTCTCGTGTACAACAATTTTGGGATTCACGGCGCCTGCGCCTCTGGCGCGGCAGATGCGCTGGCGGCGGTTCAAGCGTTCGTTTTCGAACGACGCGATCTTCCGCCCGCACGGCTACTTGCGGCAATGGATGCCGACTTCAAGGGCGAGGAGGCGTTACGGCAGCGGTTGCAGGAGGACGGGCCGAAAGCGGGCAACAACGACGAGCGGGCGGACGCGTTGCTGGTTCAGCTCTTCGACCTGTTCGCGGCGGCCTGCGCGGCGGCGGGCGACAACGGCCGGGGCGGACGCCTGCGCCCAGGCAGTGGCTCGGCCATGTATTACGTCTGGCTCGGGCGCGGCCACGAAGGGATGCGCGAACCCGTGGTGGGAGCGACGGCGGACGGCAGGCATAAGGGTGATTTCTTCGGTTCGAGCTTGGCGCCGTCCCAGAATATACGGATACGTGGCCCGCTCAGTGTCCTTCAAAGTTTCGGAAAAATCGACTACCGCCGGATCTGCAACGGAGGCCCGGTGACCATGGAATTGTCGGACTCGGTGTTCCGCAATTCGGAATCGATCCACAAGGTGGCTCTGCTGGTACGGCTGTTTGCCCAATTGGGTTGCCAGCAGTTGCAGATCAACACATTGAACCCCGACACGCTAAGAGAAGCCAAGATTCATCCTGAGCGCCACCGGAACCTCGTGGTGCGGGTTTGGGGCTGGAGCGGTTATTTCTGCGAGCTGGATGAAGTGTATCAGGACCACATCATCGGGCGACATCTCTACGGGGCGCGGTAAGGACGTGATCAAAGGATTAACACAAATAAGGAGGCAGCAATGAAGTTGGTTGTCGGCAAAATGGCGGGGTTAGGTATGTGTGGTATCGCGGCGGTTTTTTTGGCCGGTTGCGGGCCGAAGCCGGAGTCCGGACCGAAGCTGGTCAGGCTGGCTTTCGTGGCAGGGGCGGCCACCGACTTCTGGACGTTCGCGAAACGCGGTTGCGAGAAGGCGGAACGGGAAATGCCCGGCACGAAGATCGAGTTCCGCTTCACCACCGGCGGCACAGCGGTGGATCAGCGGACGGTGCTGGACGATTTGATAACCCGTGGTGTGGACGGCCTAGCCGTGACGCCGCTGGATCCGGTGAATCAGAAACCGATGATTGATCGCGTCGCGTCCAGCGTGCCGGTCGTGATTACCGACAGCGACATTCCGGAAAGTCCCCGCATTTGCTATGTTGGCACTGACAACGTGGAGGCTGGACGTGTTGCCGGGGGTTTGGTTAAGGAGGTTTTGCCGCAGGGAGGAAAGATCATGCTTTTTGTCGGCAAGGCCGATGCCCAGAACGCAAAAGAGAGGATTCAGGGATTACGTCAGGTACTGGAAGGCTCAAAGATCGAAATTGTTGATGTGCGGACCGATGATATTGACCGGATTCGTGCAAAGGCAAATGTCAACGATACCCTCGTGAAGTATCCCGATATCAGCGGGCTGGTGGGGTTATGGAGCTACAACGGGCCGATGATTGTTGATGCGGTACGGGAGGCAGGCAAACTGGGAAAGCTAAAGATCATCGCATTTGATGAAGAAAGTGATACAATTAACGGGGTAAGGGAGGGTCATATTTATGCCACGGTGGTTCAGCAGCCGTTTGAGTTTGGTTACCAGTCCATGAGAATTCTCGCGCAGGTTGCACGAGGTGATCGGAGTGGAATTCCGGCTGCTAAGAAAATCAATATTCCGGTTCAAGTGATCCGTCAGGCGGATGCCGTGGCGTTTCTGAAAAAGACACAGGCGCTCCGCGAAGGCGCCGACTTGTAATGATGTGTTATGAATGAAGCGTTTGACAAATCCGTTGTTGCCCTGCACGATATCCACAAGTCCTTTTCGGGCGTGAAGGCGCTCAGGGGCGTGACGTTGGACGTGCGCACCGCCGAGGTCTTGGCACTGATCGGGGAAAACGGGGCCGGCAAGTCGACGCTCATGAACATCCTCGGCGGCGTCCATCAGCCGGACGCGGGAAGTTTGGCGATCAACGGGCAGCCCGTACGCCTGAACGGCGTGGCCGACGCCATGCGGCTGGGGATCGGTTTCATCCACCAGGAGTGCAACGTGGTGGACAACCTGGACGTGGCGGGTTACATGTTTCTCGGGCGCGAACCGCTGAGGGGCGGTTTCCTGCGCCTGGTGGACCTGCGGCGGATGCAGGCCCGCGCCGCCCCTTTTCTTAAGCACCTCGGAGCGGAGTTCGCTTCCGACACGCCGGTGGCGTCGTTGTCGCTGGCGCAGCGGCAACTCGTGGAAATTGCCAAGGCCCTCTCGCAGGAAGCCTGCATTCTGATCATGGACGAACCGACATCCAGCCTGACGCAAACCGAAGCGGACCATCTCTTCAAGATCATCCGCGATCTGCGCAATCGCGGTGTGACCATCATCTATATTTCCCACCGGCTGGGCGAGGTTGTGGCACTGGCTGATCGCGTCGTGGCGTTGCGCGACGGCGTCAACGCCGGGGAGCTTACGCGGGAGGAGATCACCCACGAGGCCATGGTCAGGTTGATGGTGGGACGGGATCTCGGGCGGGGCGCGGCACGCCCGACACGCGTCCCCGAGCCTGGCTGGTTCAGGGTGGAGGGCCTGCGTACGACTGCCTTTCCCGCTCATGAGGTGACATTCCAGGCTGCGCGCGGCGAGATCCTCGGCTTTGCGGGACTGGTCGGAGCCGGGCGTTCCGAGATGGCGCATGCCCTCTTCGGCATCGATCATCGGCACGCAGGCCGAATCTGGCTTGGCGACCGTGAGTTAACGATCCGTTCGCCGCGCGACGCGATCCGCGAAGGCCTCTATCTGGCACCCGAGGATCGGCGCAGGACGGGACTGGTGGCGGCGATGTCGGTTCGCGAAAACATCACCTTGCCGGACCTGAGCCGGTATGCGCGCCAGGGCCTGATCCGGAAGGAGGCCGAGCGGTGCGCGACGCTCAGACTATGTCGGGAATTCGGGATCAAGACGGCCTCGGCAGAGACTCCCGTCGTTACGCTCAGTGGAGGCAACCAGCAGAAGGTCGTTCTCGCGCGGTGGCTGGCGATGAACCCCAGGCTCATGATTTTCGATGAGCCGACGCGCGGAGTTGACGTGGGGGCCAAGGCGGAGATTTACCAGTTGATGCGAGCCCTCGCGGAGCGTGGCGTGCCGGTGCTGATGATCAGTTCCGACATGGAGGAGATCCTGGGGGTCAGCGATCGCATCGTCGTGATGCACGAGGGGCGGATCACGGGTGTTCTGGATGCTTGGCAATTCGGTGAGGAGCAGGTTATGCATTTGGCGGTAGGAGGTTCCGTATGAAGAAGGATTTTGGCATGTTGGTGGTGTTGGTCATCTTGTGCGCCGTCGTGGCGTTCATCAATCCCCGGTTCCTGAGTCCGGCGAACTTGCAGAACACGGCGAGGCTGGTGGGCCTGTTCGGGCTCTTCAGTCTGGGCGTGGGGTTGGTGATCATCACGGGCGGGATTGATCTTTCCGTGGGGTCGGTCTTCGCGTTTCTTGGAGTGTTGTTGTGCCTGCTCTTGGTTCGGTGGCATGTCCCCTGGCCGTTGGCGGTGATGGCGGTGGTGGGGCTGGGCGTGCTGATCGGTCTGTTGCATGGCGTCCTGGTAGCCAAGGTCGGGTTGCAACCCTTCATCGTCACCCTCTGCGGCCTGCTCGTGTACCGTGGCGCAGCACGGTTTATGGCCGAGGACAGCACGTTGGGTCTTGGTTACAGCGAGGGATTCGAACGGCTGGCTTGGCTTGCGACCGGTACTGTCTTCGGTGTGCCACTGCCTTTCATCTATCTGCTGCTGGCGGGGGCGGCGGCTTGGGTGCTGTTGCACCGCTCGGTATTCGGCAGGCACCTGCTGGCCGTCGGCCGCAACGAGGAGGCGTCCCGTTTTTCCGGGATTGACACTGCCCGCGTGACGATCACTGCTTACCTCCTGTGCGGCCTTCTGGCCGGTGTGTCGTCAATCCTCCTCGCGTTCTACGCCACGGCGATCGCTCCCTCCTCCCACGGTAATTTCTACGAATTGTATGGGATCGCGGCGGCGGTGCTGGGGGGCTGCTCCCTGCGTGGCGGGGAAGGGTCGGTCATCGGGATCTTGCTGGGCACGGTCCTGCTGCAAGTCCTGCAGAACCTGGTCAATCTGCTGGGCATCCCCAGCTCGCTGAACTTCGCGGTGATGGGGGCGGTGATCTTGGCGGGCGTCCTGCTTGACCGACTCCTGACACAACGGGCAACTGTTCGAGCCCATTCAGTCCTCCGGGCGACCCCGATCGGCGTTGTGCTTGCCTTGGGGATCTGTTTGCCACAGTTGGCGCTACGGGCCGAGGTGCGCTTGCCGGCCATTATCTCCGAAAACATGGTTTTGCAGGCCGATGTCCCCAACCGCATCTGGGGCAAGGCCGAGCCGGGCGAATCGGTCGAGGTCGCCTTCGCGGGCCAGTCGGTCAAGACACAGGCCGATGCCAAAGGCGCGTGGGCGGTAGAACTCGCGCCTCTGAAAGCCTCTTCGGAAAACAGCTCGCTGGTGGTCATCGGAAAGAATCGTATCGAGGTCAAGAATGTGCTGGTGGGGGAGGTCTGGCTCGGTTCCGGGCAGTCCAACATGGAATGGAATATCGGGCGCGGCCTCGACCCGGAAGTCGAAAGCGCCAAGGCCGATTACCCGGCGATCCGCCATTTTGAAGTGAGCAAGGAGATTGCCTCAGCGCCAACGGAAAATTGCCAAGGCAAATGGGAGGTCTGTTCACCCAAGACCGTCAAGGGCTTTTCCGCCGTGCTGTATCACTTCGGGCGCAGCCTCCACGCGGCGCGCCAATTTCCCGTCGGTCTGATCAACGCGTCCCAGGGCGCGAGTTACATTCACGCCTGGATGTCGAGGGAGGCTCTCGCGTCGCAGACGGTTCCTTCCCAGTTCAAGGTCAACAAAGAGTTTGCAAACCTCAAGGAATATAACCAGTTCCGTCTCGAGGAATTCGGCAGGATCACCCTTCCGGATACCCCGACCTGGGATGAGCGTTGGGCTCAGCCCGGGACAGCCACCGCGGAGTGGAAGGAAATCCAAATGCCGCAGACGCTGGAGAAGGCATTTGGAGAGCAATTCGATGGCGCCAGTTGGACACGCCGCGAGTTTGTCGTTCCTGACCCGTGGGTGGGCAAAGAGGTGGTGGTGAAGCTTCCCCAAATGAGCAGCGGCGCGGTGATTTACTGGAATGGCGAGAAGCTATCGAGCGTACCGGCCATACCGGCGCTTCATGAGCCCTCGGCCAAGGTGCCCGCCAAGCTGGTCAAGCCCGGGGCGAATCTGATTGCGCTCCGCTTCTTTGATCCGCTCGGTACGGGCGGGCCGCAGGTCGAGAAGAATTTGTACCTGCAGGGCCCCGGCGGGGAGCGGGTGCCGCTCGATGGTAAATGGCTGGGTAAAATCGAACGGCGGCTGGTGCCTGTCAAAACCGCCCAGTTACCTCCCCAGCAGTACGGAGTTCCTTCCGGGCATTATAACGCGATGATCGTGCCCCTGCATAATTACCGCTGCCGGGGCGTGCTCTGGTACCAGGGGGAAAGCGACTCAGGGAACCCCCATTACGGAAAAATGCTAGAGGCGATGATCCAGAGCTGGCGCCAAGAACGCAATGACCCGGCGCTGGCTTTCTTCTGGGTACAGTTGCCTAATTTCGGCCCGCGCAGTCCTCAGCCGATTGACCACGCTTGGGGTTTGATGCGCAAACTTCAGAGCCAGCCGTTGAAGCTGCCTCACACGGGAATGGCGGTCACTATCGACAGCAAGCAACCCGAACTGTGGCATCCTACTGACAAGCGTTTTATCGGCGAGCGTCTGGCGCTTTTAGCGCGGAATTCCTGTTATGGAGAGAATGAATTGGAAGCTTCAGGGCCCCGCTTGGAAAGAGTCACAAAAACAGAAGGCGGCCTGCTGCTAAGCTTTTCCTGCAAGAGCGGTTTGCAATTGAATGAGGGCGAGCCCAATGGCTTCGCTTTATCCGCCGATGGCAAGAGCTACCACTGGGCAAAGGCGCAGGTCGAAGGTAGCCAGATCCGACTCAGCAGCGCCGAGGTGAAGACTCCGCGCTTTGTGCGGTACGCCTGGGACACCCATCCCTATGTCAGCCTGTTTAGCAAAGGGGGATTGCCGGCCGCCCCTTTTGAGGCTGAAGCCAAGGACTAAAACCATGTGGAATGTCATTATGAAACTAAAGAAGTTCTTGCAGTTAGTGGCCATTGGGCTGGGTATGACGCAGGCGCTCTCCGCGCAAGAAGGGGCTGCTCAGCGGATCACACACCCGACCTTCGGGCCGGGGCGGCTCGATGAGTCCTTTCTAACGACGGCCCGCGATCCCTGGGTGCTGGAAACCCGAGACCCCGAGGACCCCGGGCTCCGCGATGCCTATATCGGAAACGGTTTGATCGGGGTGCGCCTGGGCGTGACAGGCGAGATCCAGGGCGGGGGGTTGATGAACGGCTTTTGGGACAAAGATGCCCTGATGGCGCTTCCGAACTGGGGCGTGTTGGAGTTCAGCGACGGGGAGCAGACTTTTCGCCGGCGTGTCGGCACTTGGACGAATTACCGTCAGTGGCTCGACCTGCGTACCGCGACGCTGACTACCGAGCTGGACTGGAACTCGGGCAAGCGCACGACCCACATCCTCACCCGCTGCTGGTTGAGCCGCAGCCGGCCTGGCGTGGCAGTGATCGAACGCGAAATCACGCCGCAATTCGACGGTGAGGTCAAGTTCACGGATCGTCTGGACGGTTCCGGCGTGAAGTCGGCAACGTCATGGAATACGCTCGGTTTTCCAAAAGACCCGGGCCGACCGATCGCGCTGTCGGCCACATTCGGCGCACGGGAGCGCAAGCTGGCGCTCTACTCCAAGCTGCGCATCGAGGGGGCCAAACCGTCCTACGCCATCGAGATGAAGGAGCAGAGGGTGGAGCGGGTCGCCACCGTGCCGGTGCGCGCAGGCCAGAAGCTGCGCGTGGTGAAGGTCGTAGGGATTGCCTCCGACGCCGAGAGCCCTAGCCCCTGGCCCCTCGCACTCAGCCTGGCCGAGGGCGGCGCGCAGGATCTTCCCCGGCTGCGGGCGCAACACGAGGCGGCCTGGGGCGAGTTGTGGAAAGGCCGCATTGAGGTGGGGAACCCGGCCGTGCAGCAGATTCTCAACGGCACGCTCTTTCAGTTGTATTGCCATTTGCGTGCCGGACTGGTGGCGGCGCCGGGACCCGGCGGCCTCTCTGCCAGCATGTGGAGCGGCAGGGTTTTTTGGGATGCCGATTTTTGGATGTTTCCTGTTTTGTGTCCGCTCCAGCCGGAGCTGGGCCGCTGCATCGTGGAGTACCGGCATCGGACGCTTCCGGGGTCTGTGCGCAATGCTCAGGCCGAAGGTTACAAGGGCGCGCAGATTGGCTGGGAGAGCGGCGAGTTTGGCGATCAGGTGACCGACAACATTTTCCGTCATGAGCGCCACGTGAACAGCGTGGTCGCCATGGCGCAGTGGCGGTACGCACTGATTTCCGGCGACGAGGTTTATTTGCGTGAAAAAGCGTTGCCGGTAATTCTGGCGATCGCCGAATTGTGGGCGGACCGGGTGGTCTATAACGCGGCCAAGGATCGTTACGAAATCCGCGGCGTCATTGGCCCCGACGAGCACGCCGGGGTGCGCGACAACAATGCCACCACCAATTACGGCGCAGTCTGGACCCTGCGGCTGGCGACCCGGCTGGCGCAGCGCTTCGGGCGGCCCTGTCCGCCGGAGTGGAAGATGATCGCCGACAAGTTCTGGATCCCGTTCGACGAAAAGGAGCAGCGCTTCCTGGAGTTTGAGGGCTATGCGGGTCAGCGGATCAAGCAGGCCGATACAGTCTTCCTCTTCCATCCGTTGGGAATGCCGGTGTCGGACAAAATCAAAGCCAACACGTTGGACTACTACCGCCAACGCTATCCCGAGACCGTTGTCATGGTCTCTGCGGCCATGGACGGGATTGTTGATTGCCAGTTGGGCCGCAAAGCCGAGAGCTGGTCGTCCTTCTGCAAGCTCCTGCCGTATCTGCGCTTCCCCTACATGCTGGGGAGCGAGGCGCCCAACAACGACGGCATTTCCTACGGAGCAACCCTGAGTGGCGTGATCCAACTGGCACTCTATGGCTTCGGCGGAATCTCCTTTGAAGAGGACGGCCTGATTGTCCAGCCGTGCGTCCCGCCCGAGCTCGGCGACATGGCCATTCGCGGGATGCATTACGCAGGCGTCACCTTCGACATCGAGATTAAGGCAGGAAAAACCACGATCACGCACGCCTCGGCACCGCTCACATTCAAGAATGGCCGGTGGTCCCCTTGAAGCAGAGAGCTGTAGTAATTTTTACGACAAGACGGAACGGCTTGATTATGCGATACTAATCTTTTACGGATTATTACGCGGACGTTAAAACAGGAGTTTTCATGAAAACAACAGTGTCCCTCGCCTTGGCGAGCTTCGTTCTAGTTGCGGCTGCCCCTTCTCGGGGTGCTCAACCATCGATCTCCCGGCCCAATATCGTCTTCATCCTCGCCGATGACATCGGCTCGGGTGATCTGAGCTGCTATGGTTCGAGTCAGACCAAGACGCCGAATCTGGACCGGCTGGCGGCTGAGGGAATGCGCTACACCGATGTACATGCCTCAGCATCTGTGTGTACTGCCTCCCGCTATTCGCTGCTGACAGGGCGGTATTCCTGGCGCGATGGGGTGACGCCCGTGGCGCGGCCCCTGAACCCGGCGCTGATTGCGACGAACCGGACCAACCTGGCCTCCCTGCTTAAATCCGCCGGCTATGCCACCGCGGTGGTGGGAAAATGGCATTTGGGATTCGGCGAAAACGGTCCTGACTTCAATGGTGAACTCAAGCCAGGTCCTTTGGAATTGGGGTTCGATTACTACTATGGTTTTCCCACCACCAACGACCGCATCCCGCCTGTTTTTATTCAGGACCACCGTGTCGTGAATCTGGATCCTTCAGATCCGATCCTTGTCGATGAGCGGACACCGGTGGGCGACGACCCTACGGCAGACACCCCCGGCATCACGCTCAAACTCCAACCCATCGAAAAGAAAGGCGGCCACCGGGGGACGGTCATCAACGGGATCAGCCGGATGGGCTATATGGCCGGTGGCAAGGCCGCCCGGTGGGTGGACGAAGAGATGGCGGGCGTGCTGACCGGCAAGGCGATTGAATTCATCGAACGCAGCAAGGACCGTCCCTTCTTCCTCTATTTCGCCACCCATAACGTTCACGCTCCATTGGCGCCGAATGCCCGTTTCCGCGGTACGAGCCAGGCTGGACTGTGGGGCGATTCCGTTCACGAGTTCGATGGGTCGGTGGGTGAAGTGCTGAAAACTCTGGACCGGCTGGGACTGAGCAAAAACACGCTGGTCATTTTCTCCAGCGACAACGGCGGAAAGATCGCTGACGGCTACGAGGATCCCGAAGCCGTGGCCAGCGGACATGTGCCCAATGCGCCCTGGCGCGGGACCAAGTACACGCTGTACGAAGGCGGGCACCGCGTGCCGTTCATAGCCCGCTGGCCCGGACACATCCCTGCTGGCGCCGTCTCCGGCGAACTGTTCGGGCTGGTGGATATGGTCGCCACCTGCTCGGCTCTTCTTGGCAGATCCGTCCCTGCTGAAGCGATGGACAGCGTCAACGCCTTGCCAGCGTTGCTCGCAGCCCAGCCCGCCAAGCCTGTTCGCGCGTGGCATATCAGCGCCAACAACCCCAAGCCGCTCTCCCTTCGTAAGGGCGTGTGGAAATTCATCGAGAAGGGGCGCGGGGGAGAGCTGTACAATCTGGCCGAGGATCCCGCGGAAGCGACCGATCTATTCGCCCAACGTCCGGAGGTGGTCAAGGACATGCTCGCCACCCTTGACCAGGTGCGCGCCACTGTTCAGTCAGTCCCAGCGGGTCAAAAAACGGAGAAGGCGCCTGTGCGGGTCAAGCACAGCGCGTCCAACGAGACGTCCGTGCCGGCACCTGCGCCTGCGGTCGCCGGCCTGGCGGTTGCGCCGCTTCAGGCCGCGTCCTCGCGTCCCAACGTGCTGCTACTGGTCGCCGATGATCTTGCGGTCCGCCTGGGGTGTTACGGCGACCCGGTGGCGAAGACGCCCGGTCTGGATCGGCTCGCCGCGGAAGGCGTGTTGTTCGAACGGGCTTATGCGCAGGGCGTGGTCTGTACGCCGAGCCGCAAGTCGTTCCTGACGGGGTTGAGTACCAAAATCACGGGCGCGGGCAGCAACAACTATATGCTGGCGCATCCTGAGACGATGACCGTGAGCCGCTATTTCCGGCAGCACGGCTACCAGACCATCGGCATCGGTAAGGTCGAACACACGATGGATTTCATTGATCCGCAGGGCTGGGACATTCGCGAAGAGGCCAAGGGCGGCGACAATCGCGGCAAAGTCCGCAACTTTCTCAAGGTTTCCGAGCAGGACGCCCAGCTGTTCGCGACCGTCGATGTCAGGCCCGACACGGCTCCGACCTTGGACATGGCCAGCGGCGAACGTCTGATCACGTTCTGGCGGAAGGAGTGGAACAAAGAAAAACCGTTCTTCGCTGTGATGGGCTTCCACACGCCGCACTTGCCGTATGACACCCAGCAGCGCTACATCGCCCAGCACGAGCTTGTGCGAATGCCGTTGGCTCACACACCGGCAGAAGCTTCCGTGCCGTTGCCAAACGCGTTGCCGTTCCCGCCCATTTATCCGCCCGAAGACAAACAGCGCCAAGCCATTCAGGGCTACTACGCCGCCATCTCCTGCATGGACGCGATCGTGGCCCGGCTCGTGGATGAACTGCGCGGGCAGGGCTTGCTCGATAATACGATCATCCTCTTCACCGCCGATCAGGGCTACCACCTTGGCTACCGGGGTCTCTGGCGCAAGCATACACTCTATCCGGGCACTCTGCACGTGCCATTGCTCGTGCGCTATCCCAAGGCTGCGGCGTGCGGCGCACGCGTGGCGGGCATCGTCGAGCTGCTCGATCTGTTCCCGACGCTGACCGGACTGGCCGGCCTGCCGACGGCAGCCGGAATGCAAGGCGAAAGTTTTGCGCGGCTGCTGAAAGAGTCGAAAGCCGAGGGCAAAGTCGCCGCGTTTGCGGACGACGCGCGTGGCGGTCACGCCGTCTACACGAAAGACTGGGCCTACATTGAGCGACAGCCGGTCGGCGAATACGAGCTCTACAATCTGCGTACCGACCCCGAGTGCTTCCGCAACCTCGCCGGCCAGCCGGAATACGCCGACGTGCAGCAACGCCACAACGAACGGATCAAGCAGTATTTTCCTGAGCAGGCCAGTAAGGCGAAACCGGGAAAAAGAGCGGACGGGATGTAGTAATTATTACGACATGACGTTTTGCCGTAATGGTGTTATATTAAATGCCTTTTAAGGAGATCAGATAAGATGAATCATTCGATAACATACTGTACGGGGATGCTGGTGATGTCGCTGCTGGCGGCTGGGGCTACGGACGCCGCAGGCGTTTCTAAAAAACTCGCGGTCGAGCTGTCGCCGACAAGTCTCTCGTTTTCCCGTTTTTTGGTAGACTCGCTGGGCAGCGGCCGACTTGAGCACAACCCTGTGCTGGCCGAGACCAACCGAGTGGGCGGCCTGGAACTTAATGGTTTGAGCTACCGACTCAACGGTAAGACAATCTGGACGGCCGAGTTCTCTGACTCCGTGCTGGTGCTGCGCTCGGAAGCGGTTGAGGGTCTGGAGGTTCTTCCTTTTACGCTGACGTTCGACCAGAAAAAGAACCACGCGACATTGTTGGGCCTGATGAAGCCGGGCGAGCGCAAGATGGCGCTGCCGTGCATCCTGCATCTGCCGGATATGGGGACGCTGCGTATCACATGCAACGTGCCGGGCACGACACTGGATTACGACGCACGCCGTTTCGTGAAGCCGGCGTGCGTGCGCATCGGGTTTCCGTCCGCGACAGCCGCGACACCTCGCGTGGAGTATCGTCTGGAGGTCGTCTCGATTTATCCGAAACTGCCGGGCATCGAGGCAAACCCCTTGTACGACGGCTTCCGCCGTGACTGGCTTAATATCTTTCAAGTGAATCCGCGCCTGCAAATGTTGGCCAACAATGCTTCGAGCGACCCGTGCGCTTTCACGCTCTTCGAGTATTCGGATCTGGCTCTGCACACGCCGCCGCTGGCAGAAGGGCTGACCGCCAATGACCTGGTGCGCATGACCTTGGACCAGTATCTCGCCGGCATGCTTGGCTACGGACAGATCGGCTACGGCTGCACGCCGAGTCAGGCGGACATCATCTCCTGGAAGACGCCCTGGAGGTCGCTCGACTCACTGCCGTCGTTCCTGATCGCCGCCTGTAACTATGTGAAGGGCTCGCGCGATGAGGCGTGGGGTCGGGCCAATTATGACAAGCTCGTCGTGTGGGGGCGCGAAATGTTCGCTGACGACAAGAACGGCAATGGTCTGATCGAGTATCTTGGCACAGGGAACTACGGCGACCGGCCCCAGTCCTACCGTCGTCCAGCGAACTGGTGGGACACGATCAACTTCGGCCACGAGGACGCCTTCGGCAACGCACTGGCCTATCGCGCGGCAACGATGTTCGCGGAGCTGGCGAAGCAACTGAAGCATGACGCTGACGCGCAGTTCTTTGCGGACAAGGCGGCTAAGTTGCGTGCGGCTTATGCGCACACATTCCTGAATCCCGCTACGGGCATGCTGGCGGGCTGGAAGAGCAGTGACGGACAGTTGCACGATTATGCTTTTACCTTTGTGCAGGGCATGGCGGTCACCTTCGGCTTGCTTGATGACAAGGTGGCGAACAGCGTGATGGATCGGCTTCTGGCAAAGATGAAGGACGTCGGTTACACGCGGTTTGACATCGGACTGCCAGGCAACCTCGTCCCTGTGAAGCGTGAGGATTACGTGTATCACGATACCGCGCCCGAGGTACACGGCGTACCGAAACGTGAGGACGGCAGCGACGGGTTTCAATATTACGAAAACGGCGGCGCGACCGGCTGCTGGGCCTACTACACGGTCAAGGCGCTCTACCAGTTAGGGCGTGTAGAAGATGCGCGCCGCATTTTCCACCCGATGCTGCAAGGGTATGCACGCGGCGAGTTTCAAGGGTTTGGCGAGAACGGCATGTCACGCGACTGGCGTGACTGGAAGGGCGGCTGCCATGGCTACGAGGGTCTTCTGGTTGACAACTATCATGCGCTCTTGGCAGTGCTGGACGATATAAAGGAGTAAGGCGATGAACAAACTTTTTCCAAATATGGCCTGTGCGGCTACACTCGTTTTCCCGCTTCTGTGTGGGGCGGAGTCGCTGACTACGTACGTGAATCCATGGATGGGCGTGCGCGGGGTCGGCAACACCGTTGTCGGTCCTCAGCTTCCGTGGGGCTCGGTCAACCCGAGTCCGGATACGGAGGCGGGGTACACGGCGGGCTACAACCCCAATAAGAAAATCAGGGGGTTTAGCCAGTTGCACGTGAGCGGCACGGGCGGTCCTGGCAAGTACGGGCAGTTCCTGCTTTCGCCGCAGATCGGTTTGAAGGTCGGCGAAACGGAGCACGACTCTGCCAAGGCTGACGAGGTCGCGACTGCGAGCCGCTACCAGGTGCGGCTTACGGAGGGCAACATCCTGTGCGAGTTTTCGCCGACGCACCATGCGGTGATCTATCGCTTTACCTATCCGGATTCGGACAACGCGCATCTGGTGTTTGATCTCGGGCATAATATTCCGAAGGATTCGAACTGCTTCAAGGCCGGATATGCGGACGAGGCGGAAGTGGTGGTGGACGAGCAGGCGCGGACGGTCTGCGGCTGGGGCAACTACTGGGGCGGGTGGTCAGGCGAGCCGTTCAAAGTCTATTTTGCCGCAGCGTTCGATCAGTCGGTGGTTGGCTTCGGCACGTGGAAGGACGGTGTGATCAAAGCGGGACAGAAGTCTGAGCGCGAGATCGGCAAGCCGAACCGTTTAGGCTGCTACCTGAAATTTAAGTCGGAGGCGTCGAAGCCCGTGCTAGTCAAAATAGCGGTTTCCTTCTTGAGTATAGAACAGGCGAAAAAATTCCTCCACAGCGAAATACCCTCCTTTGATTTCGAAAAAACCGTTGCGGACGCGGATACGGCGTGGGCAAAGAAACTTCAGAAGATCGCAGTCGAAGGGGGGACGGCAGAACAGAAGAAGATCTTCTACTCGGCATTGCACCGCGCGTTCGTGATGCCGCGTGACCGCACGGGCGACAATTCGAAGTGGAAATCCGACGCGCCCTACTGGGATGATCAGTACTGCATCTGGGACACATGGAAGACGCTCTTCCCGTTGCACATCCTGCTCAGCGAAAGCATGGTGCGGGACAACCTGCGCTCGTGGATGGACCGCTTCCGTTTCAACGGGGAGATCGCTGATGCCTTCGTGGCAGGGAACGAGCGGTATTACGCCTGGCACCAGACGGATGGGAATCAGGACTGGCTGCGGAATCAGGGCGGCGATAACTTCAACAATGTTTTTGTCGATACCTACCTGAAAGGCGTGTCTGGGATCGACTGGCAGAAAGCTTACGGGATTCTGAAGTTCAGTGCCGATACGGAGCGCGCTTCCGCGTATCGTGCAGATGATCGTGGTTGGCTGCCTTATCGGAATTATCATTTTGGGACGTTTTGCTCGCGCACGATGGAGTTTGCCTATAACGATTTCTGTGTGGCGCAAATGGCAAAGGGGCTGGGGGAGAAGAAGGATTACAAGCGGTATCTCCGGCGCAGTACACAGTGGACGAACATCTGGAATCCTGAGTTGGAAAGTGACGGGTTTAAGGGCTTTCTTGCGCCGCGCGAGATGAATGGACGCTGGGTCGATTACGATCCAAAGAAAGACAAGGCGCAGAGCAGTCCGGGAGGACTGGACCGTTCGTTCTATGAGGGTTCCTCGTGGGTTTATTCCTATTGTGTACCGCACGACTTCAGCCGCCTCATCCGCTTATCGGGCGGGGCTGAGGCCTACGTGAAGAAGCTTCAGCACGCGATGGCGAGCGGCGAGCATCACATCTTTGTGGTGCGCGACGGCGTAGTCGGGATCGGTAACGCGCCGGGGCTGATCGACCTCAGCAATGAGCCCTCCTTCATGACCCCCTTTAGTTTCATCTATGCTGGACGCCCTGACCTGACGTCCTATTGGGTTCGCAAGAATATGACGGCCTATTCGGGCGACAATTTTCCTGGCGACGAAGACAGTGGCGCGATGAGCGCCTGGCTTATTTTCGCGACCTTGGGTTTCTTCCCGAACGCGGGGCAGGATCTGTATCTGCTGAATGGCCCGCTGTTCGCGAAGGCGACGCTCCGGATGGAGAATGGCAAGGCCATTACGGTCGAAGGCGTGAACGCCTCGCAGGAGAACGTCTATGTGCAGTCCGCCACGCTCAACGGTAAGCCGCTGGAGCGGGCGTGGCTTCGCCATAGCGAGATTAAAGACGGTGCGACAATCTGTTTCGTGATGGGCCCCAACGCTTCTGAGTGGGGAACGAAAAGTCTGCCGCCGTCGCTGCCTTTGTCCGCTGATGGATATTAATTTTTATGGTTCTTCACGGTTTGTCGAAAAAATCATATAGCCTTTCGAATGTCAG
>JBAXOG010000027.1:0-37770 GCA_037133395.1 bacterium
TTGACTCTCCCTGCTACCTCCTACTTGGTGTGATTCATTTCAACTTATATGAATCACACCCTTTTTGTATGGTGGTCGAACTTCCCAATTGCACGATCTAAGATGTTTTAGTATTCTCTCGCGGAGCGCCTTACATAATATGGAGGCATTTTTTGACAGGAGATCAACGGATGAGCATTACAAGATGGATGATGGTGGGGGTGTCGATTTTAAGTGTGAATGCCTCATGGGCATTGACCCCGCACGACCTGATGTGCGATTTGCTTGCAAAACCGGGTTGGGTCCCTGTGCCGGATGCGCGTCCGCAATTTTCGTGGTGTTTTAAGGACGGTCAGCAGGGCGATCTGCAAACGGCCTACCAGATACAGGTGGCTACTTCGACGTCCAGCTTTAGGGCAGAAAATCCGGATTTGTGGGATTCGGGCAAGGTGATGTCCGGAGAGTCGCTTTTTGTCACGTATGGCGGGAAGCCATTGTCTGCGAATGCGCCTGTTTGCTGGCGTGTTATAGTTTGGGATCGCGCGGGCCGTGAGGGCGCTTGGTCACAGAACGTTTCGTTCCTGACGGCGGTTGAGCTGGGGACAAATTCAGTTATACGCTATCCGCTAAAGCAGACGACCGTGAAACCGGCCTCCATCACGACCAACAAGGAGGGACGCGTCTTTGTCGACTTTGGCAAGGCGGCTTTTGGATGGTTAGAGTTGATTCCGCAGAGCCGAGAACGATATGCAGGTCCATTTACGCTTCATCTGGGTGAAAAAGCTAAGGACGGTATGGTGGATCGTCAACCCGGCGGCACGATTCGGTATGCAAAGGTTACAGGTGCACTTACGCAACCCGCAGTTTACCGTGTTCCACTGATGCTCGATAAGCGCAACACGAATAAATCAGCTGGTGCAATAGTGATTCCCCCTGAAATTGGCGTTATCATGCCATTTCGTTATGTGGAAGTGGAAGAAAGCCCCTTTCCAATTACGAAAGAGTCGTTGCATCAAATCGCTATTACTTATCCGTTCGACGATAGTGCAGCAGTTTTTGTAAGCAGTGATCGTACGCTTGACCGCGTGTATTCCTTCTGTAAGTACAGTATCAAGGCGACGACTTTTGCGGGTATTTATATTGATGGCGACCGAGAGCGGATTCCATACGAGGCGGATGCCTATATTAATCAGCTTTGTCACTATGGCCTCGATCGCGAATTTACGCTGGCGCGTTATAGTCATGAGTATCTCATGAAATATCCGACGTGGCCCACGGAATGGAAACAACACTCGGTTATGATGGCGTGGACCGACTGGATGTACACGGGGAATACGCAATCGTTGGTGAGATGCTACGAGCAATTGAAAAGCGAAAAGCTCCTGCTGAGTTGTGCGCGCACAGAAGATGGCTTGTTGCTGACATCCTCTGAGAAAAATGCCGGCAAGCCAGGTGTTCGCGATATTGTTGATTGGCCCACATCAGAACGCGACGGTTTTGAATTTAAGCCTGCGAATGCGGTCGTCAACGCCTTCTACTGTCTTAACTTGAATCAAATGGCGGATATCGCAGCAGCATTAGGCAAAACTAATGATTCGACGGCCTTCCGCGGCTTAGCGACGCATGTCAAACGCGAATTTAACCGCGTTTTTTACGATTATAAAAAAGGATGTTATGTTGATGGCGAAGGGGCAACCCACGCATCGCTTCACGCAAATATGTTGCCGCTCGCTTTCGGATTGGTCCCGGAATCTGAGCGCGAGCGTGTGGCTGACTTTGTAAAGTCGCGCGGGATGGCGTGTAGCGTCTACGGCTCGCAGTATCTGTTGGAGGCTCTTTTTAAAGCTGGCAGGGAGGCGGATGCCATTGCTCTGATGACAAGCGAGGGCGACAGGAGCTGGGTGAACATGATGCGCGAAGGCTCGACGATTTCGATGGAAGCGTGGGGCGAGAACTACAAAAAAAATCTTGATTGGAATCATCCGTGGGGTGCTACACCCGCCAATATTATCCCGCGATATGTGCTAGGCGTGCGTCCCTTGACGCCCGGGTTTGGTAAAGTACTCATTAGGCCACAGTCTGCCTCGTTGGAAGTGCAAGGAATTGTGCCGACGATTCGCGGATCTGTTAACGTAGGGGTTCGTCAGAAGCCGGACGCATTTTATAAGCTGACCCTTGATATTCCCGTGAACATGACTGCGCGTCTGGAGTTGCCGCCTTTGCCAATACGGGATGGCGAATTGAAGTTCAATGATCAATACGTTCCCGCGGTCTTCAAAGACGGACGTTTGATTTTCGATGATGTCGAATCAGGTCATCACACCATTGTGTGGCAGGCGAAGTGACTGGAATATTCAATAACCAACATTCCATTGAAGTTATAGAGAAGGTGTATCGGATGTAGTCGAGGGCTGAGTTAGCGAATGTGTGCCGCTGAGGAGTGCCACGACCTGTTGCTGTACTTCGCCCAGGCGATCAAGCCGGAGCTTGGGATCTAGTACGACGAAGGTGTCGCCGTTCCGCTTGTGTTCGTAAATTCGTAAAATGCCGCCACTCTCATGTGGCTTAGCATCACGCTCCACCAAAAGCTTTCCTCGTTCCAGCATGACTGCAAGCACATAGACCACGTTGCTCATGGACGGGTCTTCGAGGGTAATGAGCCGGCGGAGAAGTTCCTCTGCATTTTCCTTTTTGACCGATTCCCCCTTTGCTGCGCTGGGGGCAGGGGTCTCATAAATGCCTTCCCATGCACTAAAAGGTTCCCAGTCTCGTTCGAGACGCTTCCAGCAGTCGGCATGACAGTCCATGCGTTCATACGTGTTTTCATTTTCACGCAAAATCGAAACGCAAGACCCTTTGTTAACCAGTGGTTCTGCGCAAATACTACATGTGTGCCCTCGCGGACGAAAATTCCATTCCTGTGCCATGTAGAAAATATAACAAACCCTTGCCCTTGCTGCAATCCTGCAATTATAATTACATGGCTTGCGATTAAGTTTTGCAAGAAGAGGATACACTTGTCAAACAAGGGGAGGTATGTCATAATGACGCTATTATTAATTAGTCTAAAAAAGGAATTTTCACATTATGAAAGCTCAATTACTTGTCGCAACCTATTCAGTCCTGTTATCCACATCCGCGTTTGCGGCAGATCCACTCCAGCATATCCTCGTGTTGGGGGATGAATCGCGGGGGTTTATCCATTATGTGGATCAAACCAATACGAATAACAATTTCTCGGTGAAGGCGGATCGCCCTGTGTGGGACATGAAGCGCGTGG
This sequence comes from bacterium, assembly GCA_037133395.1. Taxonomy (GTDB): domain Bacteria; phylum Verrucomicrobiota; class Kiritimatiellia; order RFP12; family UBA1067; genus CAIZQW01. The sequence goes on from JBAXOG010000027.1 coordinate 3,260, forward strand.
CGGAAAACAAATATCGCTATGTACATGGGAACAGTTTTACGGTGATTGACTTGAAGACGCGTAAGGAAGCTGACTCCTTTTCAGACAAGAAGCTGGGTGGACTTACAACCGTTTGCGATTTGCCGGACGGAGGATTTTTGGCCGGCACTAATCAAAAGGTTGGGGAACCTGTAAAGGATGCTGTTGTTGTTTATCGGTTCGCAGCTGACCGTACGCTGAAGTCACGTTCGATTTATGACAGTTTGCGCAATATCCGCATGATGACGGTGTTGAAGTCCGGCGAAGTCTTGCTTTCCCATAATGAGGGTATCGCGCGTTGTACCTTGGCAAAGGAAGGCTCGGATAAGGGAGCGATCATTCAGAGTTACAAATTACCTCGTGGTCGTAATGCGTATAAAGCTATTCCGCGTAAGGATGGTGGCTTTTGGGTCGGTGGCGGGTATGCAGAGACACTCTATGCCTATTCGGATGACGGTCACGTGCTGAAGACTTTTCAAGCGCAGCAACCTGCTGGATTGAAGAATCACTTTTATGGTGGCCTTGTTGAACAGGCAAACGGTAATGTTATGGTCGCAAACTGGACAGGCCATGGCGCGAATGACAGCAAGACGGGCTGGCAAGTCATCGAGTTTGATGCGGAAGGACAGGTTGTTTGGCATTTACACGATCCCGTCGCGTATGGCTCGATCAGTGGCATTGATATTATTCGCTAACCCCGAGATGCGTTATGGTGGCTAAACTGTTTTTTAAAAGAGAAAACGAGGAGCGGGAGATAACCTCGGCCCCGCTCCTTACGATTGGTCGTGTACCACCGAATGACATTATCGTGCCTCATCCGAAAGTCTCCCGCAATCACGCAATGATTCGTATGCTTCAGTCAGGGGAATACTACCTGATTGATATTGGGAGTACCAATGGAACCCAGCTCAATGGAAAACGAATCGTTGTTCCCATGTTGCTGAAGGATGGCGACGTGATTACGATTGAGGATTGTACGCTGACCTTTCAGGCGCAGCAAGCACAGGCACAAGGGCAGGGGGAAGAGGCGATAGAAGAAGGTCAGGCAGAGATGACTATTGTTTCGATCGCCGAAATGACGTCGGAGATCACGATTCTTGTGTGCGACATACGGAATTACACGGTTCTTAGCGAAAAGCTGCCCACCAATCAATTGGCGCAGATGATGGCCAAGTGGTTTACAGTGGCAACACAGGCGATTGAAGAGCAGGTCGGAACCATTGATAAATTTATTGGCGATGCTATCATGGTGCGCTGGACTATTGATTACAAAAAAGACGTGAAGGTCAGCGTACTTCATGCGTTGAATGTTGCACGGAAACTGAATGAAATCAGTGCTGAGATCAACTCGCTTTATCCAGGACTTCCCGTGCCCTTCCGAGTAGGCGTTGGCATCAATACAGGTCGTGCGGTATTGGGAAATATGGGGGGCGCAGGGTATCGGGAATATACAGCGTTAGGGGATGCGGTCAACATGGCCTTCCGATTTGAAAGCGAGTCAAAAAAAATAGGCAAGGATGTAGTGATCGGTTACGATTCCTGTATTCATCTGCCGAAAACACTTTGGGAACATTCGCTTGAGACAGTGTCACTTAAAGGAAAAGCTGAAGCGGTTTCAGTTTGGGCGATTACATTTGATGTGCTAAAAAGGCTTTCGTTGTGAGTAACTGTGTGACCGTCAGACAGTAAAACAAATTTATAAAGCGGCTGGCTGAACTCGGGGGATTTTATTCAGTCGTTCAACAGATGAGGGGAGCAAAATGAATGGAAAATGTATTATTGTAGGGTGTTGCGCACTAATGCTACATGCGACATCCTGGGGCGTTACAGTCGTTGAGCCAGCAAAGGAATATAAAGCCAATCTGCTATGGTGGAAGACCTTGATGGAAACGGACAAAGATAAAAACTGGATCGATGAAAACATCCTTCGCATCTGCGGATCGCCAGAGATGTTGCAGGAACTTGAGCGGGAACGCGCATTTAAAATTTGGGACAGTGAAATATGGAAACCCAAAAACCAATTTGATCTTGTACAGCAATACTGGAAGTGGATTCCAGATGTTATCAAGACGAATAATTTCTGTATCCGTAAGCTGACACAGAGCACGCCCGTGAATGACGTTCGCGAGTGGTTTTATGTCGCGCGAACGCAAGAACATATCGACTTGGCCAGACGTACGGTTGACTTGGTGAAAAAGGATGGAGGTCAAGTATCCGAGTCGTTGGTGAAGGAGATCACTAAACTGGAGTCAGCGTTACGGGTTCAGGAAAAGACGGTGAAGCCCCAGGGAACGCGCATGTTTCATAAGGTTGCGTCCTTGCGAAAAAAAATACTTCTTCTCCATCCGGCCTTGCAGTTTGAATCGTTCCTGATCAATCGTAATCCTCCAACGCTCTATCCGCATAACTGTGACCAATATCTCGGGCGGCACAGTCAGGTAGGGGATGGCCCTGCGATTGTTTCAGACTGGAAAAGCGGAAAACCCAAGACAAAAATTCTGCTGGCAGACAAGATGCCAAAAGGTGCGTATCAGAAACCTATGCTCTCGTATGACGCCAAGCGTTTTGTCTTTGCCTTTGCAGATCATGATAAGCCTGCGAAGAAGGAATATCGTCGATTTTTCATTTATGAGGCTGCTGTGGACGGTTCGTTTGTCCGGCAGTTGACGGGCACGGCTACTGATAAGATGGAGACGTGGGAGCATCGCGAGACGGTTATGATCGAAGATGGTGACCCCTGTTATTTGCCCAACGGTGAAATCGTCTTTGTCTCAACCCGTTCCCAGAATTTTGGGCGTTGCCATGGCGGGCGTTATACGCCAGCCTTGATGCTCTTCAAGTGCGACAAGGATGGCGGTAACATCAAGCAGTTGTCCTACGGAGTTGAGAATGAGACGACACCGAGTGTCTTGCATGACGGACGTATCATCTTTACGCGGTGGGAATATGTCGATCGTCATGAGATGCAGTTCCATAAGCTTTGGTGGAAACGTCCGGATGGGACTATGATTTCAAATTATTATGGAAACGATACTATTTATCCTTACATGATCTCTGAAGCGAAAGCGATTCCTGATTCACTCAAAATTATTGCGAATGGTATGGGACATCATAATAATCATGCTGGCAGTATTATTCGCATCGATACCAACATCGCCGAGAATGGTACGAATGCCGTAACGCGCATCACGCCGGAAATCCTGTATGGAGAGTCGAATGAGACGGGCTATAAGACGTATGGGCAATATAACACACCCCTCCCCATTACGGAGAATCTCATTATTGCTACCTATTCGCCTGTTCAGGTGCATCACCAGGGGCAGACTCCGCCGTCGTCGCCGTATGTAATTTCGCTGGTGGATGACATGGGTGGACGTGAAATTATTTACATGGATCTTTCCTCAGGTGCTTATTCGCCGCATCCGCTTGTGCCGCGTAAGCTCCCCGCTGTTTTGCCAGACCAAATACCTGATTCATACAAGCTGGACGGAAAAGTAAAAGACCCTGGGATTTATATGATTCAGAATGTCAATCTGACTCGTAACGATCCTGAAAATAAGTTGGCAGATGGGCAGATCAAGTATCTTCGTTTTAATCAGATCTATGTAAAACCCATTACCCAGCGAGCTGCCATCAGTCGCGATGTGCCCAATGGCGCGCCCAAGCGCATTCTCGGCACTGTACCAGTCGAGCCGGATGGTTCGGTGTCTGTTCGCGTGCCCTCAGGAGTGCCGCTGCAAATTCAGGCGCTGGACGAAAACTTCATGGCCGTTATGACGGAGCGTTCCTTCCACTATTTGCACCCAGGCGAACGTCGTGGATGTGTCGGTTGCCATGAACCGCCCGGTACGTCGCTGACGCCCTCACAAAATCTGCTGACCCGTGCTCCTCGCGAGTTAACATCCGTACCTGACCAAGCGGATGGCGAAGGCATCAGCTTTCCGAAACATGTCCAACCTGTGATTGACAAGCACTGCATCAGGTGCCATGGGCTCGATGGTGGCAAGGCGACCGCAAAATTGAACCTCATACCTGATCCGACTGTGAGAAGCACCTTTTCAAAACCGTATGAGGCCTTGCTTGCTTATACCAAGACCATCGGCTTGAAATCCAAGTCTGGGGGAGAGAAGAACAGCATCAGTCGTCCCATGGATTATTATGCTCTCGGAGGCAGTTTTATTGATGCATACACGAAGGCTCATGTGGACAAAAAGACACCTGGACTCGATATTAAACGTGACGAATTTCAGCACTTTATTAACTGGCTTGACATGAATGCACAATATGGAGGGACGTTTTATCAAAACCGCACGGAGTCATTCTCCTTCCTTCGCGAGAACGAGAAAAAATTCAGGGAAGCGGTGTCGGTTCGCTTTGGAGAAAAGCTTGGTAAGGAACCACTCGGCGCATTGGTCAATGCGCCTGCCCCAGCGAAGAGTCGCATTTTGATGGCACCCCTGCCTGTTGCTCAAGGTGGCTGGGGTCAGATGCCGAATGGTTATAAGGGCAAGGAGGATCCAGCGTTCAAGGAGATGGATATATTGGTACGTGCCATGTTCAGCTATCCTGAGCCTCACATCAATGGGACCTGCGGATACGCCAAAGGATGCGCATGCGGTCAGTGCTGGGTCAGATTGTCGGGCGTTAATAAACCCGGAGGAGCCTGGCTGTTGAAGGCTGATCCAGCTAGTGTCACGAATGAGGTCGAGAAAGTTGTCGTGAAAAACAAACAAGAAGCTAAAAAAGAAAAAAGAGAGCTGAAAAAAGGTAAGAAATAATGATCTTGAAACATTCAACAATCATTAGTTTTTTGTTGGTAACTGCGATCTTTGCATATTCTCAGACAGTTGAGAATGTCATTCTGATGATTCCAGATGGCTGTTCGGGCAATCTAGTCGAGTTGTACAAGATGGTCTCTAAGGTAGATCCGAAGAAGTATCCGCCACTTGCCTTTGAAGACATCCAGACCGGCATGATCTGCACGCTAAACTGTGATGGTCGAACCACGGATTCGGCAGCAGCAGGTACCGCTTTCGCCACAGGGGTGAAAACGAAGAATGCTTATTTGTCAATGACCCCGGACGGCAAGGTCTTGCCGACGGTTGCGGAAATGGCAAAGCAGAAGGGGCTGGGTGTGGGGATTTTGACCAGTGACAGCATCAACGGTGCTACACCTTCAGCATTTTGCGCACATGTGAGTAATCGCGGTAAGCTTGAGGACATTAAAAAGATGCGCGAGGCGCAAGGGTTTGACGTGACCGAAGGCAGCGAGAAGAAAAATCTTCTTGTGGAGAAGACCAAGGAGACACTCCAGTTGCTTTCGCAGAATAAGAAGGGTTTCTTCCTGATGGTGGAAGGTGGCACGATCGACCACTCTCAGCATGCGAATAATCCAGTAGGGGCGTTAGATGATCTAGAGGACTTCAACCGGGCAGTTGCCGTGGTACGCACATTCATGAGGTCCAATGACAAGACACTTCTGATCATTGCTCCTGATCATGACACAGGCGGTATGATCATTACAGGCACAAACTTAGTCAGTAACTTGGTCAAGAAGACTATTTCAGGAAAGGATTTAAAGCAGAAGCTTAAGAACGCGACTGTCTTTGGCGTAACTTATACAACGGGCGGGCATACGGATATTGATGTACCGCTGTGGTCAGTGGGTCCCAAGCCGATGAGCGGTAAAGTAGACAATACGGATGTGAACAAACATATCGTGAACGTGTTGGGTCTTTAAACACATACAGTATTGGGAACGCGAGCAGATCGACTTAAAGGAGGTAATTCGCAAATGAAAAACAGAGAAAACGTGAACTGTGGTATTTTAGCTCTTGTTGTAGCAGGAGCTGTGACAGTTATGGCAGAGAATGTTCCGGGTTGGCGTGGTGCGCGAGGGGATGGCAGCACATTAGAAAAGAATCTCCCTGCAAAATGGAGTGCCACTGAAAATGTAGCTTGGAAAACAGAGATCCCTGGTTTAGGACACTCGACCCCGATTGTGTGGGACGACAAAATATTTTTGACAACCGCGCTAGAGGAGTCCCGAGAGCGTGCCGTAGTCTGCTTGAATCGAAAGGACGGAAAAATTCTGTGGCAGAAGACCGTCGTGACCTCGCCCCTTGAAAAGAAGCACAAGGAGAACAGCTATGCGTCTACGACACCGGCAACGGATGGACAGATGGTCTATGTCTCCTTTTTGGAAGGCACGGATACCGTCGTTGTTGCGGCGTATGATTTTGCAGGTAACTTGAAGTGGAAGAAAACGCCGACGACCTTCAAGAGTGATTGGGGGTTTGCTACGACGCATGTCATCTGGCAGGATCGCATCTTGATCTCGTGCTGTAGTAAGATTAATGGTGAAATTCTTGCCCTCGACAAAAAAACCGGCGAGACGTTGTGGATGGTGAAGTCAGTAAAACCAGGTCAGGCTTTCAGCCCGCCTTATATACGTGAGATGGCTGGCAAAGAACAGATGGTGATACAGGGAAATGAAAGCATCAGTAGCTATGACCCGCAGACAGGAAAGGAGCTGTGGACAACGGCAGGTCCGTCCAAGGAGTTTATTGCCACACCGGTCTATAATGAGGCTAGGGGCATTCTGTTGGGCTCCAGTAGTTGGGATAAGAAAATCGCCGTAGGCATTAAGCCAGATGGTGCAGGGAATGTTACGGAGTCGAAAATTGCGTGGAAAAGCAAAGATGGACCGTGGATTTCATCGGCTGTTAGTTCAGGCGATTATTTCTTCTTTTTCTCTCCAACGCCAAAGTCATTGAACTGCTGGAAGGCGGCAACAGGCGAGATGGTCTGGCAGATGAAGGATGTAGCGATTCATCACGCATCACCCTTATTGACGGCGGACGGATTGATCTACTTTGCGGCTGATGACGGCGTGGTTCGTATTGTGAAGGCTAGTCCCCAGATGGAGCTCGTTGCAACGAATGTCATGGGTGAAAATATATACGCTTCACCTGTGGCTCATGATGGGCAGATTCTGTTGCGCACGTTCAAGACGCTTTATTGTATCGGGAAAAAATAAGGGAGGAAGTTTCCCTATCATTTCCACATTCCATTGAAGCTACGCGCCAGTTGAACCGAAACCACCTGTGCCTCGGGTAGTATCGGACACATCCACGACCTCTTCGACAGCAACGCGCAGTACAGGTGCGATGACCATCTGGGCGATGCGCATGCCTGGGCGGATGTCAAAAGGTTCATGCCCGAGGTTGATCAGGATAATGCCGATTTCGCCGCGATACCCTTCATCAATCGTCCCAGGCGTGTTCAGGAGTGTGATGCCGTTTTTGATGGCAAGGCCACTACGTGGTCGCATCTGTGCTTCGGTTCCGCGAGGTAGTTCCATAACAAGGCCTGTCGGCACCAACGCACGCGCACCAGGCTGGATCGTCAACGAGGTACAAGAGCAAACATCCATTCCTGCATCGCCGGGATGGGCATACGTAGGAAGGGTTGCGTCTGGATGCGTCTTCTTGAATTTGACAGTCATTTGAGTTAAACGATGGTTACTGGGTCAATATGCCAGATATCTTTAGCATATTCTTGGATGGTGCGATCGGACGAGAACTTGCCCGAACGTGCCACGTTCATGAGTGCTTTAGCGTCCCATTTATAGGGCTGACGGTAAAGCTTGTCGATCTTCTCTTGTGACTCCATATAGCTGCGCAGATCTGCAAGTAACATATAGTGGTCGTTAAAGTCCAGCAGGTTGCGAATGATCGGTTCGAAGATGCCGGGATTCATCAACGAGAAGACGTTACGACGAATCATGTTGATGGCGCGCTTGATTTCCGGATCATTTTCGTAGAGTTCGCGAGAGTTGTAGGTCGGACGCAATTGGGCGACCTCGTCTGCACGTAGTCCGAAAATAAAGATGTTGTCTTCGCCGACTTCTTCAAAGATTTCAACGTTTGCGCCATCCATGGTTCCGAGGGTCAACGCGCCATTGAGCATCAGTTTCATATTGCCGGTGCCGGATGCCTCGGTGCCCGCGAGCGATATCTGCTCACTGATGTTTGCTGCCGGGATAATCTTTTCGGCAAGCGATACGCGGTAGTCAGGCAGAAAGACCACATTCAAGCGTTCCTTGACGCGGGGACTGGTGTTGACGACTTCTGCGACGCCATGGATGAGGCGAATAATGAGCTTTGCCATCCAATAACCCGGCGCAGCCTTGGCTGAGAAGATAAAGGTTCGTGGATAGATATCTAAGTTTGGATTGGTGATCAAACGGTTGTAGAGAATGATGATGTACAAGACGAGTAGCAGTTGGCGCTTGTACTCATGCAGGCGTTTGACCTGAACATCGAAAATGGAATCTGGCGAGACAAGGACGCCCAATTGGCTGAAGATATGATTGGAGAGCGCGGTCTTGTTTGCTTGTTTAATTTTACGGAATTGTCCAAGAAAGCTCCGGTCATTAACATATTTTTCAAGCCCCCGTAAAGTATCCAAATCCGTGATCCATTGGGGGCCGACGGCTTCGGTACATAGTGCGGCGAGCTTGGGATTGGCCTTGAGCAACCACCGACGTTGCGTGATGCCGTTGGTCTTGTTCGAAAAGTGCGTCGGATACATTTCGTAGAAGTCCTTGAAAAGCGTATTCTTCAGGATTTCCGTGTGGAGTGCAGCTACACCGTTGACCGCGCTGGAGCCGATGATGGCGAGATTGGCCATGCGCACGGAGCGGTCGCCACGTTCATCGATAATGCTCATGCGGGAAAGACGATCCATATCATCTGGATAGAGTGAGGCGACCTGTCTGAGGAATCGCGCGTTGATTTCATAAATGATCTGCATGTGGCGCGGGAGCAACCGCTCCATCAACGAGACTCTCCACGTTTCAAGTGCTTCAGGCAGAATGGTGTGGTTGGTGTAACCTGTGCATTTGCGTGTGATCTCCCACGCGGTGTCCCAGGCAATATTTTCGTGGTCGACGAGTAGGCGCATCAGCTCAGGAATGATGAGCGCCGGATGCGTCTCGTTCAAATGAATGAAGGCTTTGTCAGGGAGTTTAGTCCAGTCTTTGTTGGTTAAATAGAAGCGGCGCAAGATGTCTTGTAGTGAGCAGGAGACAAAGAAGTACTGTTGACGCAGACGAAGTTCTTTGCCTGCTAGCACATTGTCGTTCGGGTAGAGTACCTTGGTCAGGTTTTCAGCCAGCACTTTTTCTTGCACGGCCTCGACATACGAGCCCTTATTGAATTCGTCTAGCTGAAAATCATCGTCCGCCTTTGCAGACCACAAGCGCAACGTGTTGACGGAATTTTTGAAGCCGACAACAGGCAGGTCGTAAGGCACACCGAGGACGCGTTCTGTTTCAACCCAATTCCATTCGCTACGATTGGCGACCGAAACGCATTCCACACGTCCTCCAAACTGGACGGTTTGTGTATGTTCAGGACGTGCGATTTCCCAGGGGTATCCATCCTTCAACCAATGATCAGGTTCTTCAACCTGCTGACCATCGACAATCCGCTGACGGAAAATGCCATAGTCATAACGCAGTCCATAACCGGTGGCTGGAAGTTCGAGCGTGGAGAGAGAGTCCATGAAGCATGCAGCCAGACGACCGAGGCCACCATTCCCAAGACCAGCATCAACTTCAAACTCGCGGAGTGAGTTCCAGTCGATACCATCCTCCTCAAGTGCCTCGCGGCAAATCGGGTCCATCTTTAAATTGATGACATTATTGCCGAGGAGCCGGCCAATCAAAAACTCGAGAGAAAGGTAATAAACGCGTTTTACATTGTCATTCCGGTATTTAGCCTGCGTTTCGATCCAGCGTTCAACGATACGGTCACGGACACAAAGAGCAAAGGCTGTATATTGGTCGCGCTCTGTTGCGGTGTCTTCTGCTTTAGCGAGTGTGTAGCGAAGATGGCGTTCAAAATCTTGTTTAACGGACTCAACGCTTAATTCAACGCGGCGTCCGCGTGAGCGTCGCTTAGGTTCTTGCTTTTCCATAAATACCTTTCAAACTTTATTCAAGCCTCGTATAAGGCGAAATTAATGTGTGTAAGTATACTAAAAGTGTGAGGCGCGCGTCACGCGTAAACATACGGCCGATCTAAAAAATTAGATTCCCGTTCCAAGTCCAAAGTCCGCGTTGAAATGAATAAGGCAATCACGCAATAAGGCAATAAGGCAATATCTTACCTTTGAAACCCAGCCGGGTTTTGTGATTGCCAGCGCCAGGTGTCTTCGCACATGGTCTTGAGGTCGCGCGTAGCGATCCAGCCCAATTCAGCTTTCGCTTTTGCAGGGTCCGCCCAACATTCGGCAATGTCGCCTGGACGGCGCGGCTGGAGCGTGTAGGGGATCTTGCGACCAGAGGCCGCTTCAAAAGCCTTGACGATATCTAATACGCTGGAGCCCTTGCCTGTCCCCAGATTATAGATGGCCAGTCCCGGGTTGGAGGCGAGTTTGTCGAGTGCCTTGATATGTCCCAAGGATAAGTCCACGACATGAATGTAATCGCGTATCCCCGTGCCATCAGGTGTCGGGTAGTCACTGCCATAAACGCTGAGACTCGGAAGGCGTCCGACGGCCACTTGCGAGACGAAGGGGAGCAGATTGTTCGGGATGCCTGCTGGATCTTCGCCGATCAGTCCACTGGGGTGGGCACCAATCGGATTGAAGTAGCGAAGCAGGATGATGTTCCAAGCAGGATTGGCTTTTTGAACGTCACGGAAAATCTGTTCCATCATGAGCTTAGACCACCCATAAGGATTGGTTGCGCCAGGGGTTGGAAAATCTTCCCGGATCGGCACAGAGATCGGATCGCCATACACTGTTGCGGATGAGCTAAAAACGATATTACGGCAGTTATTAGCTTCCATAACGTCGCACAGATTGATGGTACCGGTAATATTGTTCTCGTAATATTTGAGGGGGAGACGTGTCGACTCGCCAACCGCTTTCAGGGCTGCAAAATGAATAACGGCATCAATTGGACCTTCAGTCTTGAAAATCGAATCCATTGAAACGCGGTCACGAATGTCAACTTTATGGAAGGATACGGCTTTCCCTGTGATGCGTTTGACACGCTTTAGACTTTCCTCTGAACTATTGATTAAATTATCAACGACAACGACTTGATGTCCTGCAGCCAATAGATCAACACACGTATGACTTCCGATAAACCCCGCTCCGCCCGTCACTAATACTTTCATAGTAGAATCTCCTAAAAAAATTTGGTTAATTATAAAGTCTTTGATTTCAGAAAGCAAGAGGTGCTTCGGCATTTTGTGGCAGTCGTTTTTTTCTGTTACAGTGGTTTATTTGTTAATAAGGTAATAATACAATCCATAAGGCCATTTTTCTAAACCGTATGTTTGAGATATTCTTCTTCCAGTGTGCTGCCTTGGGTGATGGTCACGAGTCCGCATTGGGAGAGGATGCCGGGGATCATGCGTTGGTTGAGTTCTGCTGCAGGGATAGCCTGTTCAGCATAGTGGCAGGTGAGCGTGTGGGTCTCAGGATTAAATTTCAAAGTGCCGTTGTCTCCGAGCACGTGCTCAAGGGCGGACATGTCGGAGGGTGCGCCCGTGAGTGTATAGACCAGGATGCTTGCCTTGTTCGTAATCTTATCAACCGGGGCAAAGCGTACGGTCTTACCGTGCTCAACAAAGGCGACATGGTCACAGAGCTGTTCAATATCGTTCAGGTTATGCGAGCTGATGACAATCGTCTGCTCGCATCTCCGCTTGGCGATGAAAGCGCGCATGCGCGCCGCTTCGCGCGGATCAAGGCCGTTGAGCGGTTCATCGAGGAGAATGAGCTCCGGATTTCCAATGAAGCATTGCGCCGCCATGATGCGTTTGCGCATCCCATGCGAGAGTGAGCGGATCGGGGAGTTTGCACGGTCGCCCAGATTAACGGCTTCCAGCATGTCCATTGCAGATTTTTTTGCGGCCTGTAGGGAAAGTCCCTGTAAGCGTCCGTAATGCGTCAGCAGCTCCAGCGGACAACTTGTGAGGGGCAGTTCAGAATCTTGCGGCAGGATTGCAAAGCGGCCGCCATGGACATCCGCGTCAAAGGGTCCGTTACCCAGCAGGTTGATTTGGCCGGAGTTGGGGTTGAGGAATCCTGCGATCGTCATCATGAGCGTTGTTTTGCCAGCACCGTTTGAGCCTACGAGTCCTGTTACGCTATAACGCGGGATGCGCAGCGTCAAGCCGTCCAAAGCGCGTCGCTTGCCGTAACATTTAACAAGATTAATAACTTCGAGTGCGGTGATCATGATCAGAGGTCGCGTTTCTTAAAGAAAAAGTAGCCGATGCCAAGATAAGTAAAGCCCAGTGTGATCAAAAAGATTGATCCGGTAATCAACGGCTGCGCACTGCTTCTCCACAAGAGCATTTCATAGTCAGAGGGGAAGAGTGCCGCGATGTACGGTAGGATGACTTGCCAGCCTTTGCCTGATTTGAAGAGGGTGGTGATGCCGGTAATGATAGCGAGGCCGACGAGGGCGAGGATACCCAAGATGGTTGATTTGCTCACTGACTTTGTGAAGAGGGATAAGCCCATGATGAGACCGACAAAGGGGAAGGAATAGACCCAGGCTCGAACAGCCCAGAAGGCCATGTTCCAGACAATTTTAATGGGCGCATAACTTCCGAGACGCCAGCGCGCCACAATATAGGCGCAGATGCCACTGATGAGGACAGCCAAAGCAATAAGCGAAACTTGTCCGAAAAACTTTCCGAGTACCCACGCCCCACGCGATGTCCGAAAGGCAATATAACGTATGGCCCCTGAACTCATCTCTTCCGGGATACGATTGGCCGCAATGAGGACGACCAGGAGGGGCATGCAAAAGAAGGAAAGCCAGGCGTAGATGAGTTCAACGGGGTTTTTGCCTTGAATATCGTTGAAGACCTGATTGCTCTTGGAGACTTGCCGCATGATACCCTGAAAGGGTTTTGACTTCCAGAGTGTCGTGGCAATGGCCCCCGGATTTTCGGCGGCGGGCAAGAGCAAAACAGAGGTGAGCTCCTTTTCAACTTTCTGGAGCAGGCTGATAGACCAGTACATGGTGCCGACGGAGGTGGCCATGTAGAGCAATAAGGCAACGAGTGCACGACGGCTGCGCAGTGCGTCAAACCACTCATAGCAGGTCATTCGCCAAACGTGTATGAATTGTGTCATGGAATCTATCGTGCCTTAATGTGAAAAGGGCGGCCGCATGTTTTGAAATTTGTCCTGCACTTCGGTCAAAGGCTCAATCACGTTCGGATCGATAAAATCGGTCATCTGCATCTTGCCAACTTCTGATTGCTTGTCTTGCGGAACAGCCTGAAAAAGTGAGTCGTATGCCGTGGTCATGGCGGCGGTCATTTGGGCGACAACGCGGATACCCTGTTCGGTTGTCATCTCAGGCGCATTCTTCACTTCGGTTGCGAGTCCCTGCATGGTGGTAAACAGAGTCTGATTCATCGTGTTGATGGCATTATCAAAGTGCGTTTGCTGTTCAACGGTTTTTAATCCGAGCTTGTCAAGCATCTGCACTCGCGCGAGTTCAGCGCGCGTTCTCCACAGGTCTTTGGCTTCATCGATGCGTGCGCGCAGGTCTTCAGGCGAAAGGCGTTCGTGGTGTTGTTTGTGCACGGCAGGTGCGTTCGTGTTCGTCTGGCCAGAACTGATGGCGTTTGTGGCAATCTCAGGCGGTTGGTTGGTTACGGCAGGTGCGCGTCGGCGAGGCTTGGCGGCTTTATCTGGGATTTGAACAATGCGCGTGATATTGTTCAAGGCATCCGTATTTTTCTGAGTCGAGATGTCCATTCGCACGGCTGATTCAATCCGTGTTTCCTCGTTGGGTAACCAGCGACCGATTAAAAGGCCTGCCAATAATGTAAAGGGAAGCAGATGCCAAAGCTTCATAAAAATGGCCTCTAGTATGTGATGTTGAAGTCAATGACCGTTGAAGGCAATCTGAGTTTGCGCGTCACGAGGTTGGCTAATGCACGGACACCTGGGAGTTCGGTCGCATAGTGGCCTGCAAAGACAACATTGATCTTCAGATTCTCAGCGAGATTGTAACCTTGCAAGCTAGGCTCGCCAGTTAGAAACACATCTACACCAAGCGTCTTGGCCTCTGCAATCATGTCCGCACCTCCGCCAGAGACGATCCCGATTCGCTTGACCATGTTGGAGCCGAAATCGAGCGTCTGATACGTAGAGGAGATGTGGTGCCCAACGAGTTTACAAAAGTCCGTGAACGCAAGTGCCTTCGGCAACGTGCCGATAACACCAATCGTATTCCCGTGATAGGAGAAGGCAGGCTTGACATTTTTCAGTTTCAACATCTTTGCAAGCTGCGCATTGTTGCCACAGAGCGGATGCGCATCCAGGGGCAGATGGGAGGCATAGACAGCGATGTTGTGTGTAATCGCGAAGGAGACAAGATCGTAATTCAATTCGGTGATGCGCTTCAAAGAGTCGGTCCAGCTTAGTCCATGATGACAGATGACAAAGTCAGCACCTTGTTCGTGCGCGGCTTGTAGAAAGCGTAGACTCACATCAACACCGACAGCGATGGAGGAGACACTGCCTTTATTTGCGATTTGGAGTCCATTGTTGGAGGAATCGGTGAAGGCCTTATTCTGGAGCACATGCTCCAGAAACTGTGTGACTCGTTGAAGCGATAAATTCATAACGTAGGCATCACTGGGGTGGAGGAGGGGGCGACTTTGCTGAAGATATCTTTCCGTTTTTAGGTACACTTGGAGCAGGTGTTCCAGCGAAGGCCTTGTTCAGGAGTTCCTTTGCTTTAGCATCTCGCGTCAGGCGTCCTTCACTGCCCATGACTGCAAGTATAACACGTCGGTTGTCACGCTTGCACGTGACGATGATCGACCAACCAGCGATGCCGGTATAGCCAGTCTTGAAACCATCGCAGCCATCGACTTTGTCCTTCAAAAATGGATTATGAGTTGTCATGACCACTTCGTGCTCGGAGCCTTCTCTAAACTTGCGTTCAATGGTCGATGTATAGGCGAAGATATCCGGATGCTTGCAGAGTGCACGTCCAATCGTGGCCATGTCCCGTGCTGTTGACCTGTCATGTTCTTTATCTGCGCTGGTGGTTAAGCCGTTGGGCGTAATGAAATGGGAATTTGTCATACCCAGTGTCTTGGCTCGCGCATTCATAAGTTCGCAGAAGGCCTCAGTTGTTCCAGAGACGTGTTCTGCTAATGCAACCGCCGCGTCATTAGCGGATCGAATCATTAAAGCATAGAGCAAATCTTGGACGCTGAAGGTCTCTTTCGGATCAAGCCAGACTTGCGTGCCGCCAGTTTTACAGGCCTTTAAAGATACCTTGACAGGGTCGGAAAGCTTAATGCTTCCATCAGCAATCTTTTCCTCGATGACCAGAAGGGTCATCATCTTGAGTGTGCTGGCAGGATAGCATATTGCATCAGCGTTCTGTTCGAATATAACGGCTCCTGTATCTGCGTCAATAACGATTGCACCAATATAGGGATCTTTGGAGATACACCCTTTTGCTTTTTTGGGGGCGTCAGAAGTTGCCTCCTTTGCAGATGAACTCTTTTTAGAAGTTGTCTTCTTTGATGATGTGGCTGAAAAACCTGTGGTAGCAGCCAAGACGCAGACGAGTATAGATGTGAGAAGCTGTTTCATGCTGTAAAACGTTATCCTTTCAGAATATTTTTTTGAAGTTATTATTTAATCATTTATTTTTGCATTTGGAAAGCCGTTATTCTACAAAAAGGAAAATCCTTGTTTTGCAGACTTGTATAAACCCTTTAAATTAGGTATTTTATATACTCCATTTTCGGCAAAGGAGGCATAAAAGAGATGAAACAAATAGGTGTCGGGTTATTGGGCTTTGGAACCGTCGGAGCTGGCGTTGCGGATGGGTTGATCCGAAACCAGAAAACGATGGCGGAACGCTTGGGTGTTGAAGTTGTCCTGAAGCGCATCGCAGATATTGATATTACAACGAATCGTGGCCTTTCTGTGGATCAATCCCTGTTGACGACGGATGCGATGTCTGTCATCCAAGACAAGGATATTGACGTGATCGTGGAGCTGATTGGCGGTACGGGGATTGCAAAAACCCTTGTGTTGGCTGCATTGAATGCTGGAAAATCCGTTGTGACGGCGAATAAGAAGCTTTTGGCGGAATATGGGGATGAAATTTTTGGTGTCGCTGCAAAGAATGGCGTGGATATCTATTTTGGTGCAAGCGTGGGCGGTGGTATTCCGATCGTTCGTGTCTTGCGTGAAGGATTGGCGGGTAATGAGATTCAGAGTATCCATGGCATTCTGAATGGGACCTGCAATTACATCCTGACGCGCATGGAGAATGAAGGACTTCCTTTTGATGATGTGCTTGCTGATGCGCAACGTGCTGGATATGCGGAGGCGAATCCGGGCTTGGATATTGACGGCTATGATACGGCGCACAAGGCGATCATCCTTGCGTCGCTCGCTTATGGGTTTCATGTGTCCATGGATTCAGTATTGGTTGAGGGTATCCGAAATCTCTCCAGCATGGATGTAAAATTTGCCGCTGAATTTGGGTATCGTATTAAGTTGCTGGCGGTGATTAAACGGGATGGAAATCAGGTTGAAGTGCGTGTGAGCCCCACGCTTGTTCCGTTGACACACATGCTGGCATCGGTCAGCCAGGTGTTTAACGCGGCGATGGTGCGCGGCGATTTGAGTGGTGACACGTTGTACTATGGGCGTGGTGCTGGACGCGAGCCGACAGCCAGTACGGTCATTGGTGATATTGGCGATGTAGCGCGTAATATTTTGTCGGGTCATCCGCGTTATGTACGTGGCGTGAGCGTTGCCAATGAAGGAAAGTTCGCCATGCGTGCGGCATCGGACATTACCAGCAAGTACTATATTCGCTTGATGGCGCTGGATAAAGCAGGTTCGCTGGGCTTGATGACGACGACGTTGGGACGGCATGGTGTGAGCATTCTTGCCGCAACACAGCAGGAACACCCAGCAAACAGCAATGTGGGTCATGTTCCAGTCGTGATGCTGACGCATGATGCGAAGGCTTCCGAGATTGACTGTGCGCTCAAGGAGATTTTTGACGCAGGTGTCGTCAGTGAGATGCCGGTTCGTTTTCGTATGATTTAACTAAATGTCGGGTATGCACCTAAGGGCAACCCCAGAGGAAAAAAGAAGAAGATGAAAGTATGTAAGTTTGGTGGCTCATCCGTTGCAGATGCAAAGCAGGTTAATAAGATCGTGGATATTGTTCTTTCGAATCCAGACCGAAAGATTGTAGTCGTTTCTGCCCCAGGTAAACGAAACAAAACCGACACGAAAGTCACGGATATGCTGATTCAGTGTGCGGATGAAGTTCTCGCGGGTAAGTGTTATGAGAAGACGCTAAAAGCAATTGTGGAACGCTATGCGGAAATTCAATGTGAACTGAATCTGCCGATAGACATTGTGGCTGAAATTGAGAGCGATTTGCGGGCACGTGTCAAAGGCGACATGGCGCATCGTGGTATGTTTATGGACTGCATGAAGGCTGCTGGTGAAGACAATGCAGCAAAGATTGTTGCGCAGGCCTTCCAGGTGCTCGGCGCAAAGGCAGTCTATGTCAATCCGCGTGAAGCAGGCATGTTTTTAACGGCGGATTTTGGCAATGCGCAACTTCTGGATGAATCCTATCCGCTGTTGAAGCGTACACTTTCAAATCGCGACGATCTGGTGATCTTTCCTGGCTTCTTTGGCTATACGAAGATGGGGCAGGTTGCGACATTCCCGCGTGGCGGTTCAGATATTACGGGTTCGATTCTTGCCGCGGCGGTGCATGCAGATGTGTATGAAAACTTCACGGATGTGGACTCGGTTTATCCAGTAGATCCGCGTTTGGTTCCTGAGGTGAAAGAAGGCATCAAGGAGATGACCTATCGCGAAATGCGCGAACTTGCGTATGCGGGCTTTGGGGTCTTCCATGATGAGGCCGTCATTCCTGCTGTTAAGACTGGGATTCCCATCAATGTGCGAAATACGAACCGTCCATCAGAACCGGGTACGATGATTGTGAAGACACGTGAGGCACAGACGGCGGGGGTTGTTGGGATTGCCAGCGATGACGGCTTCTGCAATATTTTCATTGATAAGTATATGATGAATCGCGAAGTCGGTTTTGGACGTAAGTTGCTTCAGATTCTTGAAGAGGAGGGCGTTTCTTACGAGCACATGCCGTCAGGTATTGACAATGTGTCCGTCGTTTTCCGCGACCGTAATTTTACATCAGAGTGCGAAGCACGTGTCAGGGCGCGCATCTTCAAGGATCTGTCGCCGGATAATGTTCAGATTGAGCGCGGTTACGCGCTGGTCATGGTTGTGGGAGAAGGCCTTTACTACACTGTTGGTATGGCCTCCAAGGCGACCAAGGCACTTGCGGAAGCAAATGTGAATATCGAAATGATGAACCAAGGGTCTTCGGAAATTAGCATGATGTTCGGCGTGAAGTCTGCTGACCGTGCCAGTGCCGTTCAAGCTCTGTATCAGGCGTTCTTTGGAAAATGATCATGAATAAAAAAGTCTACATCTATGATACGACCTTGCGCGACGGCGCGCAGGGAGAGGGGGTCTCTTTTTCGGACTCCGGCAAGGTTCGCTTTGCTAAAATGGTGGATGAGTTGGGTGTGGACTATATCGAAGGTGGCTATGCAGGTTCCAATCCGCGTGACCAGAAATTTTTCAAGGACATCAAAAAGGAAAAACTTTCGCATGCGCACATTACGGCCTTTGGCAGTACGCGTCGCACAGACTTAAATGCCAAGGATGATCCTCAGCTTCAAGGATTGCTCGCCGCTGATACAGAATGGGTCACCATTTATGGGAAATCCTGGTTGTTACACGTGACGGATGTGCTTAAAACGACAGGCAAAAACAATCTTCAAATGATTGCGGATACGGTAGGTTTCCTAAAAAGCGCTGGCCGTAACGTTTTTTTTGATGCCGAGCATTTCTTTGATGGTTATAAAGCTGACGCGGAGTATGCAATAAAGGCACTCGGCGCTGCGTTGCGTGAAGGCGCATCGGGTGTTGTCCTCTGCGATACAAATGGGGGCTGTCTGCCTCATGAAGTTTTTGCGATCACAAAGGCGGTTCGCAAGGCGTTCCCCAAAACGGAAGTGGGCATCCACGTGCATAACGATGGCGGCTTAGCTGTCGCCAATTCTCTTGAGGCTGTTCGGGCGGGCGCACGCCACGTACAAGGAACCATGAATGGATATGGTGAACGTACGGGCAATGCAAATCTGGTGAGTATCCTTCCTTCTTTGGAATTGAAGATGGGGTATGCTTGCGTCGGAGAAAAGAATTTACGTCGTTTGCGTGAGATTTCGTTGATTACGGATGATCTTGCCAATCAGCGTGTTGATGCGCGTCAACCGTATGTAGGGAGCACGGCATTCAGCCATAAGGCAGGAATGCATGTGAATGCTGTTTTGAAAAATACGAAGACGTTTGAACACATTTCCCCGGAGCAAGTGGGTAACAAACGGCATGTGCTGATTTCGGAGTTGTCAGGCGCTTCTAACGTGATGATGAAAGCGCAAGAATTGGGCATTGATGTGACGGGCATTTCCAAGCAAGATTCGCGTGCCATTTTGGAAGAACTCAAAATGCGCGAGAACAAAGGGTTTTCGTACGAATCTGCAGATGGCTCATTCAAAATCATGCTACAAAAGGTGCTGAACAAGCATAAACCATTTTTTGAACTTGAAGGTTTCCGCGTGATTGTAGAAAAGCGTGGACGCGAAGAACCTTGCATTTCCGAAGCCACGATCAAGGTAAAGGTCGGAAACGAAACCGAGTTGACCGCTGGGGAAGGTCATGGACCTGTTGATGCGCTCAACGCCGCGTTACGCGCTGCGTTGACGCGCTTCTACCCGGAAATCGAGGATATCACGTTGACGGACTATCGGGTGCGTATTCTCGACCCCAAGCTGGCGACACGTGCGATGACACGTGTTGTGATCGAGTCGGGAGATGGCAAAACACAGTGGGGCACAGTCGGTGTTTCCGAAAACATCATCGAAGCCTCATGGCAGGCGCTTTTGGACAGTGTTGAGCACAAGCTGTTTGAAATCGCACTCGAAAAGCAATAATAAATATGGAATACGGTAAAACAAGTATGAAGATGTTTGGCTGGGCGCTTGCTGCGCTGATCATCTTGCAGGTGACCGGTACGTTGGGTGGTTGAGGGAATCCCTTTGCGATGCCGTGCGCACTCGCCATGTTCTTCTTAATCCCGGCTGGCCTGATTATCGCGATAATAGGTCTCATTAAAAAAGAGACCCCGCGTAAATATTGCATCATCGGCCTCTGCCTGAATCTGCTCTGGCTGCTGGTCGTAGGTGCGATGATCATAGCCTAGAGCTTTTTCAGAAACAGTGTAGCCATTTTTTGACAGAATCAACAGGAGTGATTGTAATAGCCTCTGCGTCCCTGCGGCTCTGCGAGAGATAAGTTACCCATCCGTTTGTTCGCGGCGCGGCCGGGCGGTGGGCTTGCCTATAAGTTGTTGCCAGGAGTTCGGTTTACTCAGCGCTGGGGTTCAAAATCGGACTCATTGACCCAGAAGAGTTTCACCTTTTCACCGCGCATGATTTTGTCGTAGACATTCCTGACCTCCGGACTGGCACAGGGATAGGTGTCGAACACGGACGCATTGCCCGTGAGACGCGGGTCGCCCTGTTTTTTGAGTTCCTCAAAAAGCTGACGCTGCAAGGCGTCGAAGGAGACCGTTGCGGCCAGATTCGATACACAGTCAGGATCCTTGCGAAGGTCAAACAACTGGTCGGCGGGCAGTTTTCCGAAACAGAGCTCCCAGTACTGTTTTTGGTCGGGTATACGCCGGGCCTTGAGCACCTCGGTCTTGGTCGGGCTGCCGTCGGTGTCCAGGTAGCCCGTCTCCGGGTTCCCCCCCGGCCAGCGGTCGGTTTCAAAATTATGCACATATAACATCCCGCCCTTGATGATTCCCCGGATCGGATACCCCGCGTCATTCGGACGGCCAATATCGTTGCGCTCCTTTCCGATGAGGACATGATCCCGTTGAGGCGTGATCTGGCCGGCTGTCTCCGAATCCAAAATATCCATTAAGCTTTGTCCCGTGAGCGGGGACATGCCGGTCTGCTTCCACGGCACCCCGGCCACCTGAAGAAAGGTGGGCGCAAAATCGATGAAGCTGACATAATCCTCCACAACCCGGCCGGGTTTGCGTATATGGTCCTTCCACATGATGGCCAGCGGCTCATGCACGGACGTGTGATAGGCGTACCCCTTGGCGTGCGGGAATGGCATGCCGTTGTCCGCCGTGACGACGATCAGCGTGTTGCTCAGCATGCCGCGCTTCTCCAGTTCCGCCAGCATACGGCCCAGGTGCTGGTCGAAGTGCTGGGTCTCGAAGGCATAATCCAGCATGTCCATGCGGACCGCCTCGTTGTCCGGCCAGTATCCCGGCACGCGGTCGATATCGGACGTCTTCATTCCGCCCTTGGCCGCCCCAGACCCGTATTCATAAGCACGATGGGGTTCCCAGCAGCCAAACCAGAAGAACCAGGGATTGTCCTTCGGCGCGGCATCCAGGAAATCTGTGAAGTTCGCCGCATAATCGTTGCTCGAAATGCCCGACGTCACTGGCATCGCGGTGCGTTTATTAAACGGCCGGCCCGTCATCTTACGTTGTTGCCCCGCGTCTGTGACGGCGACCCCCGGCGACCAGCCTTTGCCTGTCATGCCGGTGAAATAGCCGTGCTCACCCAGCGCCTCGGGCAGCGACTTGAACTCCGGCGGGAAGTAGCACCAATGGTTGGCAGCCGCCTTGAGCTGCCAGGGGTTACGCCCGGTCAGGATGGCGGCCCGCGAAGGTGCGCATTTGCCGCAGGGCGTGTAGGCCGAATTGAAAAGCAGGCCCTCCCTGGCTACGCGATCCATGGTCGGAGTCTTAACCCATTTGCAGCCATATACGCCCGCGTGTCCGTATGCCCAGTCATCCGCTAGGACAAAGAGGATGTTGGGCTTGCTCGCTGAGCGCGGGGCATCGGAGGCCTGGAGTAGAGCCAGCGGTGCCAGCGCCAGTGTAAGGAGTAATAATTTATTCTTCATGTTGTCAGTTCTTCTCCTTTATTTCGATTTGTCCTTGGACTTCGCAAGGACACTCAAGCACATTCCGGTTTCACGAAACACCATCTGCCCGTCTTTGTGAGATTCCAGGATTACATACATATCGCGCTTATCCATGCCGGGATTGGGTATGGTGAAGGTGAGTTTTTGCGTGGCATGGAAGCCCGGCTCGATGACACAGGGGATTTCGCCCCCCGCAACGGCGAGCGGACCGTCCGGCTTGTCCCAGTGCGCGCTCCAGACGAGCGCGAGTTTGTTGCCAGACAATCCGCCGTTGAAGACCTCGATGTCGCGCGCGACGGTCTTGCCGGCAGCGACGGAGGCGGGGCGCTTGTACGGCCAATTCATTTCACCGACGGGTTGACTCAGAGCGCTGGGATTGTCCGCAAGCATTGCCAAGTCCTGAATGAGATATGGATGCTGGCTGCGTTTGACGAATTCGATGATCGGGGAATTCCAGCCGTCCACACCGTCCACACGGTCGGGGTCGTTGTTGTACTTCCATCCATGCTTGGCGTGACTGCCGCCTTCCAGCAGGTTCGGCCAATAGTTTAGCCAGCTCCACGGGGCGAAATAGGCAACGTCGTTCAGGCGCCAGAATCGGATCTGAACGGCGTATTTCGGCAACACACCATTTCCCCAGGCCATCTCGCCAAGGCCGAAGATTCCTCCGCGGCACGGTTTGGGATAGTCGATGTAATGCGCCATCGCCCAGGCGTGGCCATGGGTGCCCTCAAACCGGGTGGGCTGGATGGGGAAGACGCGACCGAGCTTTGTGCGCCCGACGTTGTTGTCTTCGCTGACCAACAATCGCATCGGGTCGGTTTCCGTGGCGGCGTCAATCAGCGCGCGCCATTGCGTCCCGTCGAATGCGTTTTCATTCTGCAGGCTGCACCGCACAACGGACGGATGATTGCGCGCGTGGAGGATCATCTCGCGCACCGCCTGCGGCAAATAGACCGGATCCCAGCCCTGGTTGTGCATCCCGCGCAGGCCTGTTTCGGGAATGAGCATGAAGCCGACTTCGTCGGCGGTATCCAGCATCAGGTCCGTCGGCGTGGACTGGTGGAGGCGGTTGGCGTTGACGCCCAGCCGCATGAAACGCCGCCAAGTTTCCCGGCAGGCGTCGGCGGCCTTGTATGCCGCCAATTCGGCGTAGGCGTCGAACTCGCTCAGTTGCGGCTCGGCGGTTCCGTCTCCGAATCCGTTCACCCGCACGCCATTGACCGTGTAGTAGTATGGCCCCTCGGCGTGCTCGACAAACCCGAAGCGCTGTGTCTGATCGTCAATGGTTTTCCCGTCCTTCTCCAAAGTCAGACGCAGCAGGTGCAACTGCGCCAGGTAATCTTCCCGGAACGGAATGTTCGGCCACCACCAGCTTTGCGAACCGAGTCCCCACCGGATGCCCTCAACGGATACTTTCGTTTCGCCGTGCGCCGGGATGGTCACAGCGCGTGAAGGGATCTCAGGATATTTATACTGCGACTTATTCCAGGACAATAACTCCGCCGCCAGTTTTAATTCCACCGGCTTGTCCCCGGCATTGGCGACGGTTGCCTCGAATCCAAGGGTGTCGTTCGTCACCGACGTTCTTACGACGACATCCCGGACATGCACGATGGGCAGACTCGTCAGCCTGATGGATTTCACGATGCCGTAAGCCGTCTTCGATGTCCAGTCAGGGGTGCGCTTTCCCCGCTGGTATTCATAGTCAAAGCCGATGGGCACCCGGCACAGACCTTTGTCGTCGTTGTAATGCCGACTGTGATAGGCCGTGACCTCCAGACGATGCGTCCGACCCGGCTGGGCCACGCCGGTCAAGTCGACGATAAACGGCATATTCGGGCCGACGTGTTCGCCCACCTTCTTGCTGTCGATAAAGACCTCCGCGCCGAAGTTGACCCCTCCGAACTCCAGCTGGATCACGCGCCCTGTCCACTCGGAGGGCACGCTCACGTCCCGGCGATACGCCACATGATCCTTAACCACGACCGACCGGTCGGGATCATTTATCAAGGGTTTGCCTGACTCCTCCTTCTTCGTCAGCGGCCGCAGTCGGGGCGCTAGTTGCTTGTCGGAATTCCAGCCACCACCAGGAACGATGATGGGCCGGAACACGCCGTCGTCCGCACTCGCCTGCCACGCCGTTTCCGAGGCCAGGTCGATGGCAGACCGAGAACGCGGCTGTTCGACGGGAGTAGGTTCGGCGGCAAGGTGCGCGGCCGGCAGGGCCAGCAGCAGCGCGGTGAGGAGAGTTAGCGTGAGTGTATGTTTCATAACTGTTCATCCAATTAATTCGTTTTCACAGTAATTTCTCTGGCTTGGAAGCCTTTTGAACTTACTTTTATTTTGATATCTCCTTTGCCATTGGCCTTTACAATAGCCAACAATAAGCCGGAGAATAAGTTTCGTTCTTTGGAACTGAAAGATGTCAAATCAGTTGGGTTTCCATTATCCATCGCCACCAATTGACCCGCACCCGACACATCAACAGTCATCAAGTTGCCCGTGGTTGGGACAAAATTTCCTTTGTCGTCAACTAGCTTGATGGTGATAAATGACAAATCTTTCCCGTCGCCTTTGATGGTGGTTCTATCCGCTTTAAGATCAATTTTAGCAGGCGCTCCTGTCGTTTTCATCTCATCTGTTGCCCATGCTTTTCCGTTCTTATAAGCAACGACTTTTAAGACCCCGGGCTGATACACGACATCGTCCCAACGCAACCGGTATTCATACTGCCCTTTTTTCTTTTTCCCCAGAGATTTGCCATTCAAGAACAATTCCGCCTCATCGCCCGAGGTGAAGACATGGACAGGAGTGACTTGCCCCGCTCTATCCGGCCAGTTCCAGTGCGGCAAAATATGCGCCATGGGCAGCTCCGGCCGCCATCGGGCTTGATAGAGATAAAAACGCTCCTTGGGGAAGCCCGCCAAATCAATGATTCCAAAATAGGAACTGCGGGCGGCACCTCCACACGGCATGGGCTCGCCAATATAATCAAAGCCGGACCAGACGAACTCCCCGGCGACAAACGGATGCTTGTCTTGCATGGCAAAGCAGAAATCCGCTGATTTTGAAAATGTCGGCTGAAGCTCGTATGCGCTGATTGTTTTTGTCTTCTCATCAATACCCTGAGGCTCTCCTGGGCCCGCATTATTTTTCCGCGTCACCGGAAACATGAAAGTGCCCCGGGTGCTGACCATCGCGGATGACTCGGAAGTGAAAATCATCTTGTCGGGAAAAGCGGCATGATGTTCGGGATACATAGGTTTGGATTTGTTTCCCTTGAAATCCGCGTAGGCGGGCTCGTCCCTCAAGCCCTCTCCGATGTAATTCAGGGCGAGGTAACCGGCGTCTTTTGTGGCCACATCGTCGAGGTTTGGATAGTGTTTCGAAAATCCCGCCAATCTTGTAGGATCCTCCTCACGGACGATGGCATGCAACGCCGGGCCGATTCGTCCGGAGGCCGCCGCGTTGTCACGGTGCTCGTTGCCGTAACTCCACGCGATAATCGATGGATGATTGCGGTCCCGCCGGATGAAATTCCGCAGATCGGCCTCATGCCAGTCCTTGAAGATCAAACTGAAATCGTAGGGCTTTTTCCGCCGCTCCCAACAATCGAATATCTCATTGACCACCAGAAAACCCATCCTGTCGGTCAAATCCAACAACTCCGGTGCCGGCGGATTATGCGCCATCCTGATGGCCTTGCAGCCCATTTCGCGCAGAATCTCCAACTGGCGTTCCGCCGCACGGACATTGAATGCCATTCCCAAAGCCCCCAGATCCGAATGCTGGTTGACGCCTTGAATCATCAATTTCCTGCCATTCACAAACAAACCCTTCTTGGGATTGAATTCGATGGTCCGGATCCCGAACACCGTTTCGTATTGGTCCACGACGGTCCCATCAACGCCCACGGAAGTGCGCGCAACGTACAAATTCTGTTTCCGCTGTGGAAGCACCTCCCATAGTTTTGGGTTTTCCAATTCCGTCGAGATTTTGTTCACCTGGCTACCCGATGGTTTCAATGGAACAGCTTGCGCGGGGAACGAGGCAACAGCCTCTCCCTGCGGACTTCCATTCTCATCGGCCAGATAAATCGCCGTTTGCAATTCCGCTGTCAGGGTTTGTCGGGAGTTATTCAGAATCGTGACGGCGATTTCAATTTCCGCCTTGTTGGCATCCACCTTTGGAGTCGAGACAACCGTCCCGTTGTAGCCGACATGCACCTGGGCGGTTTTGGTCAGCCAGACGTTCCGATAGATCCATCCTCCGGCGTAGAACCGCGAGGAATGATTCGGATTATCAACGCGGATGGCGAGTTGGTTGTTCTCGCCGAACTTCACATGAGGCGTCAGGTCGAGACGGTATGAGTTGTAGCCATATGGCCAGCCGCCGACCAGATGCCCGTTAAGCCACACGGCGGAATACGACATGGCTCCGTCGATATCCAGATAAATGGTTTTGCCTTTGTCCGCCTCAGGGACGGCCATTTGCTTGCGATACCAGCCAACTCCAAAAATCGGCAAGCGCCCCATGCTTCCATCCACCATCATGGTCTCTCGATCCTTGTAGAAAGGAAGGACAATCGCCCAGTCATGGGGTAAGTCGATCTGTTGCCACGCGGCATCATCAAAATCCTGTCGCACAAAAGGCACATCGGAGCCGGGGTTTCCCGCGGGACGCACATGCCGCTTTCCCGGGTTTTTGATAAAATCATTCCCGCCGGGACGGATCCAATCCTTCAAAACCGTCAGCTTCGGCCCGACATCCCCTGCCTCCGCTTTCTTGTCTTTCTCAAGTTCAGGAAGGATGTCATAGACAAGACGGTCGGGATTTTGTTCAAAGCGCTTGAATCTCCAATCATCATTGAGGCTCAAATGCTCTCTTTGACTGGATTGAGCAAATGAACATCCGCTCGAGGAAAGTAATAATGCTATAAGAAGTTTTGCATTCATGTTGTCTTTTTTTCTCTTTTCATTTCAATTTGCAGATGACTTTGCAAGGACCCTCAGACCCAGTCTGGTGTCACGGAACACCAACTGTCCGTCTTTGCGGGATTCAAGGACGAAATAGATTGGGCGCTCATCCTGGCCGGGATCCGGAACGGTAAACGAGACCGGCACCGTGGCGTGAAACCCGGCCCGGATGCGTGTCTTCTCGGTCTCGCCGTTGGCGGCAACCTTGCCGTCCGGACGATCCCACCGAAGTTCCCAGTGCAGGGCAAACTCGCCGTCATCAAGGCCGTCGTTGAACACCTCGATCTGGCGGGTTTCCGCCAAGCCTTTGCCGAGAGCCGGTTGGGCCGCAGTTGCGCCGGGCCGGTAAGCGCCTTTTTCCTCGGCCGCGATGTCGAAGACCAGATAGGGATTCAGCACCATTTGCGCAAGATTGATGATGGGCGATCCCCAGCCGTCCACGCCGTCGCGGCGGTCTTTATTCGTGGAGGTCTTCCACGCGTGTCGCTCGTAGTAACAGCCTTCCAGGAAGTTCGGCCAGTAATTCATCCATGACCAACCGGCGAAGTAACAGATATCATTGCGCCGCATGTCTGGCGCGCCTTGGATGAAACCGTCCAATCCGCCGCCCTCACCGCCCCACGCAAACTCGCCGATGCCGAATATCTCTTTCGCCGGGCGAGGTATGCGCGCGGTATAATGCTGCATGAGATAGGCATGGCCGCGCTTGACACCTTCGATCCGCTGGTCGCTGGATTTTTCGTCGCGCAGCAGGGGAAGGCGGCTGGGAGGCGTGATAAAACGCATTCCCTTGACGGTTTGGACGCTGAACTTCTTGTCATAGACCTCGTAAACCAGCGGACGCGTGTCATCCACTTCAAGAGCCGCGTCAATCAGCGACCGCCATTCCTTCGTGAACTCGGTGTCATGCCACTGGATCTCGTTCGACAAGGAATAGCGGGCCGTGCTGGGGTGTTGCCGGCAGGCTCGGGCGAGATCTCTGACCGTCTCGGGTGAGTAAATGTCATGCCATCCCTGATTCGAAGAACCGCGCAAGGCGGTCTCCGGAATGAGAAGAAACCCGGTCTCATCGGCGGCTTGCATCATGTACTCCGTCGGTGTTCCCTGATGGACGCGGTTCATATTCATACCCGCCCGCATATAGCGCCGCCAGGTTTCCTGGCAACCGGTCCCCGGCCGGGTCGGCGCCGTGAACGCAGCCCCGGAATAGGCGTCGTAGTCTAGTTGCGCTTCCGTGGTGGCATCACTGCGGCCATTCACCCTGACCCCGTTGATGGTGTAATAAAACGGTCCTTCGGCGTGGGTGCAGAAACCGAAACGCGTGCTGACGGCCTGCCGGATCTCGTTGCCCTCGCACAGGTTCACATCGAGAAAATGCAATTGCGGCTGATAGTCCTCGCGGAAAGGAATGTTTGGCCACCAGTAACTCTTTGGTCCCAAGGTCCAGGAAACCGGACCGAGCGTGACAACCGTCTTACTGTTGGCAGGCACCCGCACTTCCTTCTCTGGAACGACAGGATACTTCCAATCCGCGCCTTTATTCCACGGGTGGAATGTCCCTGATAACCGGACCACCTTCTCCGTGCTGGTGTGGTTCTGGAGCGTGACATCCGCCGTGAGATTGGAGACGGGCACTGATGGCTTGACAAAGACATCCGCAACCCGGACCATCGGCGCAATCACGAGCTTGATGCCGCGCGTAATGCCGTAGGCGAATTTTGACCGTGGTCTATTGCCAATGTAATCGCCGTAATCGAAGCCGACAGCAATGATGCTAGGGATCCTGTTTTTTGATTTGGGGATCTGGTCTCCTGGTTTGACGATCTTGTAGTGCTGGCGGGCGAACGCCTTGATCTGCAGAACGTGTGTCTGGCCGGGATGCACCAGCGGAGTCAGATCCACTTCAAACGGCATCAACGGGCCGTGATGTTCGCCGGCCGGTTTGCCATCGAGCAGGATTTCCGCGCCATAATTGACCGCGTCGCATTTCAGCAGGACGGCCTGTCCGGTCGCGCTGGCGGGGATTTCCACCTTGCGCTCGTAGAGCACGAAGTCCTGCACCGAATTGATTGGGATTTGCGGAGCCTGCCGGTCTGAGTTCCACCCGCCACCGGGCACGATGATGGGCTGCGGCGCCCCGCCATCGACCGACAGCGTCCAGGCCGTTTCCGAGGCCAGGTTAGTTTCCGAAAGAGCGTCTCCGGCAACCGCCGATGAACGAAAACATACGACCGCCAAAATCACAACGATTAGAAATCGGCGTACCACAATCTCTTTCTTCATTTCATCAATTCCTTTCTTTCAAAACCTCATCTCACCTGCGTCTCACCATTCCCGCCCTGCCGCGCCTCAGCCTTTCATCGCATGATGTACCACGCGATGGCCGTGCCGACCGAGACGATGGTAAGCCAGAGGCGATAGTCCCGATACCAGCACGTTTCGGGGGCCATCAATTCGTCATCTGCCATCGCCTTCGCCTCGGTTCCCCAGAGGCTGGACACGGTTGTGTTCTTCAACTTCTCGGCGGGCGGCGGTGTTGTCAGCAGCGAAACGACAACCAATACGAACATGCAGACCAGGCCCACAAGCATCGCCCCGTGCAGCCAGGGTTTCAGCAGCGGGTGGTTCATGAACGGCAGGAAGTGCTTCTCATTATTGAGCATCATCGTCGGACACAACACCAGCGCCATGAACATGCATGCGAGAACGCCCTGAGCATTGACGCGCTTCCAAAAGACAGCGAAGATGAAGATGCCGGCAAAGGGGATCATGAGATAAGCCTGCACGTTCTGTAGATAGATGAACATGGACTTGCTCTTGCCGATCACCGGCGCCCAAAATGCGCCGAGGACAAATACGGACAGCACGACGATCCGGCCCACGAGAATCTGGCGGTCTTGGTCAGCGTCCGGTTTGAACTTGAGATAGAAGTCGCGTGTCACCAGCGTGGCGACTGAGTTGTACGTGGCGCTGAGATGCCCCATCAGCGCGGCGGTAATGCCGGCGATGGTCAGACCGAGTAAACCCGTCGGCATCAGATTCTTCAGCAGTGTCGGATAAGCCAGGTCGCCTTTGGCCAGGCCGGGATAGAGTGCGGCGGCAATAATTCCAGGGCCGACAAGGATGATCGGGTTCATGGTTTTGAGGAATGCGCAGAACGTCGCGCCGAGCCGCCCTTCATTCAGGTTCTTCGCGGCAAAGACGCGCTGCACCAGCACCTGATCCATGGAAAAATAGAAGGTGCCGAGCAGAAACACGCCGATGAAGACACCGGGCCACGGCAGGTCAGGATCGGTCGCCGGTTTCACCATCGAGAACATGGACGGATCAAGCTTGGCCCGCAGCGCGGCGATTCCGCCGACCTCGTGCAGTCCGATGCCGGTCAGGATGATGGCGGCGGCGATGAGGATCGCGGCCTGAATCGCGTCAGTAAACACCACCGCGCTGAGGCCGCCTTTCATCGTGTAGAGCGCCGTGATCAGCCCCACCACCCAGATCACGGTCATCTGGTTCCATCCCAGCACCTCATGGAACACGAGCGAGGCCGCCCATAATGAAATCGAAATCTTGGCCAGCACCGACAACAGCACCATGAACGCCGAGAAACACAACCGTACGCCCGGCCCGAACCGTCGTTCCAGAAACTCCGGCACCGTGTAGATACGATTGCGAATGTAGAACGGCAGAAACAGTACGATGAGCGGAATCAGGCAGAATACCGCGATCCATTCGTAAGCTCCAAAGGCCAACCCCGTAACGTAACCGCAGCCGGCCAGCCCCACGAAATGCTCCGCCGAAATGTTCGCCGCATAAATGGACGCGCCGATGAACGGCCATTTCAACCGCCGCCCGGCCAGGAAGTAGCCCTCGCTTGTGTGTTGCTTGCGTCCCGCGCGCAACCCGATTGTAATCACCACCACCGCGTACACCGCGATCACTGCCCAATCCCAAAAGTTCAGTTGCATAAAGGTGTTCTTCCTTACTTTGAAACAATCCTATTGGTGGAATTCTCGCACGGCGGCGACAGACACTGTCGGCTTCCCGACGGGAGCAGGTTCAGCGGCGACGAGTGCGGCCGGCAGGGCCAACAGCAGCGCGGTGAATAACAATTTATTCTTCATGTTGTTTGTTCCACTCATTCTTGTTTCTCGTGTAGTGACTTTGTTACTCCTCGGTTTCTTTCTTAGAGCGGCCTTTCGTAGGTCTCTGCGCAGCTTTCTTGGCAGTTATTCATCCATGTCCACAGCTTTGGCTTTCCCTTTTCTTAGGGAATTTGGGTGGATGAATTTTGCATTTTTGTCAAAAACCCGGTCAGGAATATGTCCGTCGACCTCGAGTTTGATCACGGTCACGACGTTGTCCGGGGCTTCGGCCGGCAAACTGATTTTCAGTCCATTTTCAGAAAGCCTGTTTTTGACCTCTTTTCCATTCGCTAAAAATGTGGCGCGAGTCACTTTTTGTTTTAAACCAGGAAGTACAATTTCGTTGTTTTCAGGCCAGGTAAAGATCGATGCATAAAGGGTTGTGTTTCCATTTTTATCGTCTTTTTTGGAAATGGCACCCCATGTTACAGGCGTCAACGGATTGGCCTTCACGCCATAGATGGATTCGCTATTGACCTTCATCCAGACGCCTATCTGCTTTAACCTGTCGATGCTTTCCTGCGGGAAAGCGCCATCTGGTTTAGGCCCGACGTTGAGCAAAAAGTTCCCACCTTTCCCTGTTATTTCAGCAAGGGCTGACACGAAGTATTTGACATCTTTCCAGTTGTGATCCCAACTTTTCCAACCCCATGCGGTATTCATGGTTTGACAGCTTTCCCAATCACCCCCGTTTAATTGATCAAAAGGAGGCACAACACGCTCTGGAGTCGAGACATCTCCCCCGTGTCTTCCGATGCCCAAGCGGTCATTAATCAATATATGGGGTTGTAAACGTTTTAATAACTGTTCTGTTTTTAGGGTAAGCTCGGGAGTAATGGAGCGAGGTGTGTCAAACCAGAAGTAATCAATTTTCCCATAGTTCGTTAACAACTCTTCCATTTGAACCAAAGCAACCGTGTTGTAGTAATCTTCAAAGGATTTTGAGGTCTGTTCCGGATCCCAGTGGTTGTTGTTTGCACGAATGAAGATGTCTATTTTTGCAGCTTGGGCACGTTCTTCTGGAGTCGCATTTTTTTCCAGTATATGACTTGCATATCGATCTGCCGCAGCCCCTCCGGGATTTATCCAGTCTTGACAATGTGAATAATAGATGCCTAGTTTGAGGCCGTGCTTTTTACAAGCTTTGGACAAGTCTTCCAAGGGGTCTTTTTTGTACGGTGTTGCGTCCACAATATTCCATTTGCTGGCTTTGGTTTTAAAAAGTGCAAAGCCATCGTGGTGTTTGGCGTCAAACACAATGTATTTCATCCCGGCTTCTTTGGCGAGTTCGCACCAAGCATCAGCGTTGTAGTTCACAATATTGAAATCACTGGCGACTTTACGGTATTCCGCGACAGGGATTTTCATGATGTTCATGATCCACTCCGAGGAGCCTCCCGGTTGTTTTTTACCTTGATAGACACCTCCGAACTGGGAGTATACGCCCAGATTGATAAACAGGCCGAATTTGGCCTCTCTAAACCAAGCCATTTTCTCGTCTTGTGTAGGTTGATTTTGTGCGTGTTCATCCTGCGCTGCAGACTTCAGGGGCTGTAAAGAGCAAGACACCATCATGCCAACGATTAGAAATCGGCGGATGGCAGATGTTGTTTTCATTTTATTCTTCATGTTGTTTGTTTCTTTCATTTCGATTGTCCTACTTCCTCGGTGCGAATAACTGAAACTCCAGGATGGAGGGCGCCTTGGCGGCATCGATGATGCTCAGGCGCACGTGCTGCGCGGTGACCGGCGCGAAGCGGATGTCAAACGCGGGTCCAATCGTCTTGCCGCTGTGGAACGTCTTCCAGACATCGCCCTCCTGGGCTTGCAGTTCAAATCTCTTCACGCTAGTCCCTGATTCGAGGATGACCGCACGGTCGAATGTCTCAGGCTTGCCCAGGTCCACTTCGAGCCAGGACGCCTTGGCCTCTTTCGCAGTGCACCAGCGGGTGTGGTTGTCGCCGTCCACGGCCCTGTCCGCCGCGTATCGCCTCACATTGCCCAGCACGTTTAGCACACTCGACGCCTTGGCCTTTTTGCCCACGGTCAGCGGCTGGTGCAGGCTGGCCACCGGGATGGGCGCGATCTCCAAGGCCGGCTTGTCGAGTTCCAGCGCCACGATGGTATCGCTCTCCTGGCGGGCGGACGCGGGCACGCGGATCTCGATGCCTGCGGCGGTCTGTTCGACGCTCGCCTTGCCGCCGGTCAGGAGGCTGCTGGAAACGATCCTGGCAGGTAATGCTGGGAGGCGGAGCACCTCTTCCGGCCAGGCGATGATATGCACGTAAACCGTGTTGCCGTTGCGCGTGGAGGCTACGTGCCGGGCCGGCATGTAGGGTCCGCCGCGCGTGGCATAGATGCTCTGGCCATACTTCGCGAGCCAGTCGCCCATCTCCTTGAGCCGCTCGGCCTGGCGCGGCTCGATCCGTCCGTCCGGCATGGGTCCCACATTCAACAGGAGGTTGCCGTCGCCGCCGGCGGTGTTCACCAGCAACTGGATGCACTCGGCGAAAGGCTTGATGGCGTCGTTTTCCTTCCACGACCAACTGTTGCCGAGCGTGATGCAGGATTCCCACGGACGCTCCATGTTGAAGGCACCGATTTGGCGTTCGGGCGTGGAGAAGTCGCCGAGGCCCTGGCCCTTGGTGCCACCGGCGCGGTCATTGACGAGGATGTCCGGCTGGAGCGTGCGGCAGAGGCGCACGTTCTCCCAGCCCTGCTCCTGATCGAACTCCATCGGCACGTCGAACCACATCACCTGCAGCGGGCCGTAGTTCTTGATCAGTTCTGTCACCTGTGCCCGCAGATAACGGCGGTAGGCCACGATGTCTGACTTCTCGCGCCTTACCGAGCCGCCGGGGCCGGTGCGGGGGAAGTCGGGGTGATGCCAGTCGCAGACCGAGTGGTAGAACCCGACCCCCAGACCCTGCTTGCGGAAGGCCTCGGCCACTTCCTTCGCCACGTCACGCTTCAGCGGCGCGTTCATCACGTTGTAGTCGGTCTGCTTGGTGTCCCAGAGGCAGAAGCCGTCGTGGTGCTTGGTGTCGAAGACGACATACTTCATGCCGGCCGCCTTGCCGATCGACGCCCATTCGTCGGGATTGAACTTGGGCGCGTCGAATTTTTTGTAGAGATTGTCATACTCCTCGATGGGCGTGGGCGAGCCCCGCGACCAGCCGATCCGCTGGCCGCTGATGCTCACGGGACC